>JAVROZ010000495.1:0-2758 GCA_032162485.1 Mycobacterium sp. | reverse complement strand
ACGTCGGTAGCATGACCATCGTGTCCGATGAGACGACAACGCTCGGCGACGAACGTTTCGTCGCGCTGACCACATTCAAACGCAATGGCGAAGGCGTCGCGACGCCGATGTGGATCGGTCGTGATGGCGCAGACCTGTTCGTGTGGACGCCGGCGGATAGTTGGAAAGTCAAACGGGTCCGCAACAACCCGCGGGTTTTGGTGGCGCCGAGCAACCGGTTCGGCAAGGTGCGCGACGAAGGTGTCCCGCCCGTCGAGGGCACCGCGCAGGTGGTGGATGATCAAGCGACACTTGATCGCCTGCAAGACGTGCTGCGCGGAAAGTACGGGTTCGGGTACCGGATCGTGACCCTGGTCGAAAAGATCGCGGCCCGTGGGCAGAAGCCGCGGGTCATCCTGCGGATCGCCCTGCCGCGCTAGAGGCCGGGCGCGGGATTCACTCCTTACCGGCAATCCACAGCTGCTCGGTCACATCATGGAACACCACTACGGCGACGGGATCATCGCCACGCAGCAGAGCGGATTCACTCATATGAGCGCGCACGATCGAGCCGTCCCGGTAACGCAATTCAACGATCTGGTCAGCGTAAGCCTTCATCACGGCGACGGCGGACTCACCGAACGGCACATTGCGCAAGATCTGGTGGATCTGTAGCGACATCACCTCTTCGGGGGTGTGACCCACCATGTCGGCGAACGCTGCATTGGCGAACGCCACGACACCGTCGTGCCCGACGGCCAACACAGGTGCCCGGAGCCGTTCCAGCACCACCACCGCCGAAAGGCTCTCCAGAATGGCTTTCGGCGAAAGTGTCAGGTGCCGTCGACCACGCCGTTCGTCGAGCGGTCCCGATGGATTGAGTGCGGCAGTCAACACGAGCCTCCTGGTTTTCGACAACAAACTTGTGATTCGGAGCCACGGCGTGCCGGGATGGGTCAAAGGATTAAACTGCTTGATTTAATCTGCCCCTCGGTGTTCACTGGGGCGGTGACCTCACCCCGGGTGGTGCGCACCGGCAGATCGACGGGCACCCGCGAGGCGATCTTGTCCGCCGCTGAGTGGTTGTTCGCCGAGCGTGGCATGTATGCGGTATCCAACCGGCAGATCAGCGAAGCGGCGGCCCAGGGCAACAACGCTGCCGCCTGCTACCACTTCGGGTCGCGCACCGAGCTGCTGCGGGCGATCGAAACCAAACACCGATTGCCGATCGAGGAACTGCGCGCACAAATGCTCGCCGGCATCGGCAATTCCGACGAGCTGCGGGACTGGGTAGGCGCATTGGTCCGCCCGCTTACCGACCACCTGAGGGCCCTCGGCGTCCCGAGCTGTTACGCAAGGTTTGCCGCCCAAGCGATGGCCGACCCCACCTACCGCCACGTCGTCACCAAGGACGCGCTCACCTCGCCCGCGCTCGTGCAAGCGATCGAGGGTATCAATCGTTGCCTGCCCGACCTGCCCAAGCGGGTGCGCGCTGAACGAATCGTCATGGCGCGCAACCTGCTAATGCACACCTGTGCCGAACACGAGGGTGCCCTGGCCGAGCACGGGCCGAAGTCGCGATCCAGTTGGCCGGTCGCAGGTGAGGGATTGATCGACGCAATTGTGGGGCTTTGGCGCGCGCCGGTCCACGTGAACGCTGTGGACCACTCGCCGGCCTGAAACCGAGGAGCACGATGACAAACCTTTCGACCGATACCGCCACCGATGTGCCGGAGTTTCCGATGTCGCGAGCACCGGGGTGCCCGTTCGCGCCGCCTCCGAAGGTGTTGGAGCTCAATGCCGACAAACAGCTGAGCCGGGTCCGCATCTGGGACGGCAGCACTCCCTGGCTGATCACCGGTTATGACGCGATACGTGCATTGTTCACCGATTCGCGGGTCAGCGTTGACGACCGTCGGCCTGGTTATCCGCACTGGAACGAAGGGATGCTGGCGACGGTTCATACCCGCCCCCGTTCGGTTTTCACCTCGGATGCCGAGGAGCACACTCGATACCGCCGGATGCTGTCCAAGCCCTTCACGTTCAGGCGTGTGGAGGCCTTGCGCGCCGCGGTGCAACAGATCGTTGACGACCAGATCGATGAGCTGCTGGCGGGTCCCCGACCCGGTGACATCGTCAGCACCCTGGCCTTGCCGGTTCCCTCGCTGGTTATCAGTGCGATGCTGGGTGTGCCCTACGAGGACGCGGGCTTCTTTCAGGAGCAGGCCGAGCGGGGCACCGGCCGGTATGCGACGGAACAGGACACCGCGCAGGGAGCCGCTTCGTTGGCGAAGTACCTGGCCAAGCTGCTTCGGGTCAAGATGGAAAACCCTTCCGAGGATTTGGTCTCCGATTTGGCCGAACGGATCAACGCTGAAGAACTCAGCGTGCGCGAGGCCGCGCAGCTGTCCACCGGGGTGCTCATCGCCGGTCATGAAACCACCGCCAACATGATCAGCCTGAGCGTGGCGGCGCTGCTCCAGCATCCCGACCAGACGATGTTGTTACGAGACGCCGAGGAGCCACCGGTCGTTGCCGCGGCCGTGGAGGAGCTGATGCGCTTCCTCAGCATCATCCAGACCGGTCAGCGACGCATCGCGATCGAGGACATTGAGATCGACGGCGAAACGATTCGGGCCGGCGAGGGCGTCATTCTCGATGTGGCGCCGGCGAACTGGGACGAGCGCCAATTTTCTGACCCGCACCGACTGGATTTGAGCCGTGATGAGGGTCCACACGTCGGCTTCGGCTACGGTCGCCATCAATGCGTCGGCCAGCA
>JAVROZ010000494.1:0-6319 GCA_032162485.1 Mycobacterium sp. | reverse complement strand
GACGTCGCCCCGGACGACGTCGCCGTCATCCTCTACACCAGCGGCACCACCGGTCGCGCCAAAGGCGTTATGCACACCCATCGCGGACTGCTCTACCAGGCGGCCGACACCAACCTGGTGACCGAGGCCAACCGATCCGACGTCATGCTGGCTACCACGCCGTTCTTCACCGCCGGCGGCATGGTGCGCACCGTGTCCTGGCTCTACCTGGGCCAGACCATGGTGATCCACCAACGCTTCGACCCTCAGGCGGTGATCGACGAGATCGAGCGAAGTTCGATCACGTTCACCACGTTCATCCCAACGATGCTGCACCGCGCGTTGGCGATCCTGGAAGACGGTCCACCACGGGACATGTCGAGCCTGAGGCGGATCTCTTATGGTTCGGCTCCGGTGCCGCCGGGCCTGGCGCGCAAGGCCATGGACTTGCTCGGCTGCGACCTTCAGCAGCGGTACGGACTGACCGAATGCGGCGGGCAGGCAACCATTCTCACGCCACAGGATCACCGCGACATCGTCGCGGGTAGGACGTCCATCGCCACCTCATGCGGTCAGGAAACCCCGATGTGCGCGATCCGCATCATCGACGCCGAGGGTAACGACGCCCCGGTCGGCGACGTCGGCGAGATCGTCATCGTCAGCCCCGCCAACTCTGTTGGCTACTGGAAGCTGCCCGAGCAGACGGAGGAGACGTTTCGTCCCGATGGCCTACGGACCGGAGATCTGGGGTACCTGGACGTCGACGGCTATCTCCACATCACCGGCCGTCGCACCGACCTGATTATCTCGGGTGGGTTCAACGTCTACCCCGCCGAGATCGAGCGGGTCATCGCGCAGCACACCGGCGTGGACATGGTCGCGGTGGTCGGCGTGCCGGACGCGGAGTGGGGCGAGACGCCTGTCGCCGTGGTGATTCCCAAGTCTCATGTCCGCGACCAGCCGGCGCTGACCGACGAGCTCGCCGCACTATGTCGCGCGGAGTTGGCCGGCTACAAGCAACCACGTCGATTCGCGTTCTGGCGCGAATTCCCGTTGGGACCCGCAGGCAAGATCCTCAAACGTGAGATCGCTAACCAGGTAAACCAGGTAGACGACGCTGATGGGAAGATGCCGGTATCCACCGGATCGACCGAGGAGCGGCCGTGACCGAAGAGCCCGACCTAGCCACCATCGAGTTCCACGTCACCGATCACGTGGCCACCGTGGCGCTGAATCGGCCCGAGAAATTGAACAGCTTCACCGAGCAGATGGCCGCCGACCTGGCCACCGCCTGGGCCCGGGTGCGCGACGACGAGGAGATCCACGTCGCCGTGCTGTGCGCCAACGGCGAGCGGGCTTTCTGCACCGGCATCGATGTTTCCGAAGGCACCTGGTGGAAGCACAAGTCCATCTTCAACCAGGAAGATCCAGGAGAGTTGCTGGGACCGAAGGCGCATCGGGTATGGAAGCCGGTGATCGCGGCGCTGCACGGCATCGTGGCAGGCGGCGCGATGTACTTTGTCAACGAATGCGACTTCGCGATCTGTAGCGAGACGGCAACCTTCTTCGATCCACATGCCAATGCCGGGATCGTCTCCGCGCTGGAACCGATGGGCATGCTTGCCCTCGGCGTGCCGTACGGCGAGGTGATGCGCTGGGCGCTGCTGGGCAGCGAGGAACGGATTTCGGCACAGACCGCTAAGCGAATTGGCATCGTGACCGAAGTAGTCCCAGATGATCAGTTGCGTTCGCGGGCAACCGAATTAGCGTGTGAAATTGCCGCGCGGCGGCCTTTGGCAGTTCAGGGCACGGTCCGCGCCATGTGGGAGGCTCGCGACCTGCCGCCTAGCACCGCCGCGCGACACGGGAAGTTTTACACAGATTTGGGCAATGCCGGCGCAGGGCGGACCGACTCGCGCACCAACAAGAAAGCACCGCGCACCCGATGAGGAGATGGTCGAGATGACCGACACTGCGACCGAGCAATTGGTGCAGTTCGAATTGCTGATCGCCGGCGAGCAGACCGCCGCCGAGTCGGGAGCCACGTACGACAGCGTCGACCCGTTCACCGGCGCCCCTTGGGCGCGCGTTCCCGACGGCGGGGCTGCCGACGTCGACCGCGCGGTGGTCGCGGCCCGCGCGGCTTTGGACGGTCCATGGGGCCAGTTGACTCCCACGGCGCGGGGCAAGCTGTTGTGGCGGTTGGGCGAAGTCGTCGCGCGCGAGGCGGAGAATCTGGCCGAGTTGGAGGTCCGCGACGGCGGCAAGCTGGTCCGCGAGATGGTCGGCCAAATGAAGGCATTGCCAGACTATTACTTCTACTACGCCGGTCTGGCCGACAAGCTGCAGGGTGAGGTCGTCCCGGTCGACAAGCCGAACTTCTTCGTCTACACCCGTCACGAGCCAGTCGGCGTAGTCGGCGCCATTACTCCATGGAACTCGCCGCTGCTCCTGCTCACTTGGAAGCTGGCCGCAGGCCTGGCCGCAGGCTGCACCTTCGTCGTCAAGCCCAGCGACCACACGCCGACATCGACGCTCGCCTTCGGAAAGTTGTTTGCCGAGGCCGGCTTTCCGCCTGGCGTCATCAATGTCGTCACCGGCTGGGGCCCGGAGACCGGCTCCGCCCTCGCCTCGCACCCCGGCGTTGACAAGATTGCGTTCACCGGATCGACGGCTACCGGGATTCACGTCGGCAAGGCGGCGATCGCCAACATGACTCGGCTCTCCCTGGAGCTGGGCGGAAAGTCCGCACAGGTGGTGTTCGACGATGCCGACTTGGACGCTGCGGCCAATGGCGTGATCGCAGGCGTTTTCGCGGCCACCGGTCAGACGTGTCTGGCGGGCTCGCGCCTGCTGGTCCAGGAGAGCGTCGCTGACACACTGGTCGAGTGCATCGTCGCTCGCGCGGCGACCATCAAACTCGGGGACCCGAAGGACCCGGCGACCGAGATGGGCCCCGTGTCCAATCAGCCGCAGTACGAAAAGGTGTTGTCGCACTTCACCTCTGCCCGCGAACAGGGTGCCACGATCGCCTGCGGCGGCGAGCCGGCCAGCGAACTCGGCGGCTTCTTCGTCAAGCCGACGGTGCTGACCGGTGTTGATCCCTCGATGCGGGCCGTCGCCGAGGAGGTCTTCGGACCGGTGCTCGCGGTGATGACCTTCGGCGACGAGGACGAGGCCGTCGCTGCGGCGAATGCCACCGAGTTCGGGTTAGCCGCAGGAGTTTGGACCAAAGATGTCCACCGGGCGCACCGGGTGGCCGCAAAGCTACGAGCGGGGACTGTATGGGTCAACGCGTATCGCGTTGTCGCACCCCATGTTCCATTCGGCGGC
Organism: Mycobacterium sp.; assembly: GCA_032162485.1. Classification (GTDB taxonomy): domain Bacteria; phylum Actinomycetota; class Actinomycetes; order Mycobacteriales; family Mycobacteriaceae; genus Mycobacterium. The sequence goes on along the minus strand of JAVROZ010000494.1, from coordinate 3,007 downwards.
ATCGGCTACAGCGGTATCGGCCGGGAGAACGGCATCGACGCCGTAAAGGACTTCACCGAAACCAAGGCGGTCTGGGTGGAACTGTCCGGGGCGACCCGGGACCCGTTCACGCTCGGCTGAGTGTGTCCAACAACCAGGAGTGACGTGCCTGCAATGTCGACCGACACCGGCGCCTGGGAGCTGCCCGACGAACTCGTGCAGCTCCGTGACACAGTGCGGCGGTTTATGGATGCGTACGTGCATCCCACCGAGGAGAAGCTGGATCACGACACCGTCGGGCTGCCTCGCGACCAGCTCGTCGCATTGCAAGCCAAGGCGCGCCAGCTGGGACTGTGGGCGTTGCAGACACCCGAGGAGTACGGGGGCGCCGGTCTCGGTGTTCTCGGCCAAGTGGTGGTCGCCGAGGAGGCCGCGAAATGCAGGATGGGAGCGTTCTTTCCGGCCCTCGGCGCATTCGGTGGCAACCCGCCAAACATAATGTTCAAGGCCTCACCCGAGCAGTTCGCGAAGTACGCCCAGCCGATCATCGACGGCACGATGACGAAGGCGTACACCGCAATCACCGAGGCGTCCGGCGGATCCGATCCGGCGCGGGCCATTCAGCTCAAGGCGGTCCACGACGGCTCCCAAAACGGGGCCTACGTGCTCAACGGTTCCAAGATGTGGATCTCGCACGCTCCCCATGCCGATTGGGGCGTCGTCTACGCACGCACGGGCGAAGGTCGCAACGGAATCTCGGCCTTCATCCTCGAGAAGGGCACCCCGGGGGTCACCTTCAACCGGATCCCGGTGATGGCCTCCTTTGCTCCGTTTGAACTGCACTTCGACAACGTGCGGATACCGGCCGAACAGCTAGTCGGCGCGGAAGGCCAGGGTTTCGCGCTGGCCAGCGACTTCCTGATCCACGGCCGCATCGTCTACGCCGCCGGCCCGATCGGCATCGCGCAGTCGGCCCTGGATCTAGCGTGCCAATGGGCCAGGGACCGCAACGTATTCGGCGGTCGGCTGGCCGACAAACAGGGCATCCAGTGGATGCTCGTCGACAGTGAAGTGGAACTACGCGCGGCGCGCCTTCTGATGTACCAGGCAGCATGGAACGCAGATCTCGGTCGCAACGTCCGCATCGAGGCGTCGATCGCCAAGATGTACGGCACCGAGGCCGCCTACCAGGTGCTTGACCGTTGCATCCAGATCCATGGCGCCCTCGGCATCTCCACCGAGCTCCCGTTGGAACGCTGGTTCCGCGACCTACGTGTGAAACGACTCGGCGAAGGCGCCACCGAGGTCCAACGCGAAGTCATCGCCCGGTCGCTGATCAAGTAAGGGTGTCATGCAATCGCACGTGTTGCTCGCCAAGCCGACAAGCCATCAGCGTCACCGCCCGGCGTACAGGGTGCATGGGCGATGGCGTGGTTGCGCGCCGATTCACCGCGACATTGCTAACCTAGTAACCTATGTAGATAGAGAACGAAGAGCGCAGACAACTGCTGCGGTAGGCAACGCCCGACAGTCGCCATTGGGCGGAACCACTCACATCACGGCGACGTGTGAGTCCGCCAGGACGGAGGTGGGTCGATGCACCAACCGATGACCGGCGTGCGCGTCCTCGAAGTCGCGCAGTTCACCTTCGTACCCTCCGCGGGAGCGGTCCTCGCCGACTGGGGTGCCGACGTCATCAAGATCGAGAATCCGGTGACCGGTGACGCGCAACGGGGACTGGTCACTGTGGCCGGCCGCTCCGCCACGGCGCCGGGAGTGTCGTTCTCGCCTACGGTCGAGGCGCCCAACCGCGGCAAGCGCAGCGTCGGACTGTCCCTGGCGCTGAAGCAGACTCGGCCGGTGTTCGAGGAACTCGTCCGGCGCAGCGATGTCTTCCTGACGAACTTGCTACCCAAGGCCAGGGCGAAGCTTCGCATCGACCTCGACGAGATACGGCGGATCAACCCGTCGATCGTCTACGTCGCGGGCAGCGGCTTCGGAAGCGAAGGACCCGACCGTGAGACCGGCGCGCACGATGCGACGGCGTTCTGGGCTAAGGCGGGCAACGCAGACGGCGTCACACCGACCGACTCGGAGGGGCTCACGGGCATGCCGGCGGGCGGGTTTGGCGACAATATCGGGGGCATCACCATCGCGGGCGCGGTGGCCGCGGCGCTCTATGGGAGGCAGGCGACTGGGCGGACGTCCGTCATCGACGTGTCGCTGCTGGCGGTCGGGGCGTGGGCCAACCAGTCCAGCGTGAACCTGGCGTTGCTCTACGGCTGCCCGCTACCGAAGATCGACCACCGCACCCAAGCGCCGGGTAACCCGCTCACTGGGGCCTACCGGTGCTCCGACGGACGTTTCATCCAACTGTCGATGTTGCAGCCAACCCGGTATTGGGCTCCCATGTGCCGGCTCTTCGGGCTCGAAGCGGCCGCCGTCGGCGAGCGGTTCGCCACACTGGAATCGCTGGCCGCGCACACCGAAGAGGCCACGGCGCTGCTAGCCGACGCAATCGGTGCGCGGACGTTCGACGAGTGCACGCGGCTGCTGAATCTGCAACGCGGTCAATGGGCACCGGTGCAGGACGCCTGGGAAGTCGCCAACGACGAGTCGCTGATCGCCAACGGGCGCATCGCCCACGTGCGGGACGCTCAAGGCAACCAACAGCGATTGGTGGCGAATCCGGTGAAGTTCGACGAGGCGGCCGCGCATCTGACCCGTGCGCCAATGTTTGCCGAGCACACCGACGAGGTGTTGCGGGAACTGGGCATAAACGACGACGAACTCATCGAGTTGAAGGTTGAAGGGGCCATCACCTGACACTCGCGCCTCGGCCTAGGTCGCGTGTTGCTGGCACCGTTCGACCAGGATTTCCGCCAGCCGTTTGGGGTGGCTGATCATCAGGTCGTGGCAGGCGTCGATGGTGATCACGTCCTCGACCCCGCCGAGCGCCGCGATGCTGGCCTGCTGCGACTTGTTGGACAAGGCTCTGTCGCGGGTGGTGAGTATCCACGTGCGCGGC
>JAVROZ010000493.1:0-6500 GCA_032162485.1 Mycobacterium sp. | reverse complement strand
CGAGAACGACATCACCACCGCGCGGGATCGGTCCGCCGAAGGGGGTGCAGCAATACCGAACCGGTGCAGCAGTGCCAGCAGCTTGGTTTCCACCAGCGACCCATACCGAACGGGATGCTTGGTCTCGATAAAGATCTTCACCGGCCGACGCCAGTCCAACACCAGGGCCACCAGCGCGTCCAGAGTCAACAGGGTGGTGTCACCGTGCGTCCCGTCCGAGCGCCAGCTGTCGTGCCAGGAGCCGTACTCCAGCTCACGCAGCTCGGCCAGAGTCGCGGAGCTGACCAGACCCTCTCCCGTCGAGGTCCGGTCCAGACGGCGGTCGTGTACGCACACCAAGTGGCCGTCGCGGGTCAGCCGGACGTCGCATTCCACACCGTCGGCGCCGTGTTTAAGGGCCACGTCGTAAGCGGCCAGCGTATGTTCCGGGCGGGCATAGGACGCGCCCCGATGGGCAACCACAAAGGGGTGCCCGGCGAGGACATCATCATCCGCGCGCGTCATACGACTATGCTGCCGGTTCCTGTCCCTCGAGCTCAACCGGAGCGGCAGAGTCAGGTGGCGCCGGTGTCCGCGCCGGCTGATCTGGCTGCAGGACAAGATAGCGATGCGCGGGCCGCTCAACCGGTTTGCGCTCGAATCCCTCGAAGACTCGTCCGACGGTGGCCACGGTGACCGCCGCGAGCACGTAGCCGAGGACCACCACGACGGTGTTGTTGGCGATGCCCTGGGCGTCGCTGGACAAGCTGGTAGCGATGGCGAATAGCGATACCGCATAGCTGACAACCCACGCGAGCCACCAAATCGTGAGGGGTTTCCGCACCCGCTCGTAGTGGTCTTCAACGAGTGCGAGCTCCATGACATACACCGGAGCCATCACCAGATTGGCGAAGGGCAGCAGACATCCGGCCCACAACCGCCGGGGCGTGCGATGCTCCGGCAGTCCGTGATAGGCGAAGGCTGCGGCTCGCCGGGCGATCAGCCACATGACGAGTGCCACGAAGCAGGCCAGCGTCGCCGCCATGGCCGCCAGGCTCGCGGCTATTCCCAACCAGTCCGCGGTCGCAGCCAGCAGCGAGTTCAGCAGAGTGCTGCGGTTGACGATCAGCAGCGCGTACCGAGCCGCATAGACCAATGCCGCACCACCGAGCACCAACTGGGTTGCGAACAGCAGGACCCGGACCAGCTCGGGGCGTGGTCCTGTCTTTACCGGCGCATCCGTCGAGGCGGGCGACGCCTGGGGCGCCCGGTCGGCCAGGCTCCATCGAGGTATCACCGCGTAACGGGGAGTGGGTCCCAACGGACGCCGCCCCCGTCGTAGCGGCGGTCCGGCACCGGGGCGCACCGCTATCCAGCGGAAGCCCGGTGGAAGGCGCGGCTGCGCGCGCTGCGATACGGGACGCTGTGGTGCGGCTTGCGCACCCCACACGGAGTCGCCTGATGGCGTGTCGGCCAGCGGCGCCATCAGCGCGCCCCGACAGCGAGGGCACCACGTGCGTTGCCGTTCGCGCACATTCCACCGAGTGCCGCACTGGGAGCACACCTGGATCACCGGACCAGCCTAACCTCGCGACGATGCACGCTCCTCCCAGTGGCGCAAGCCCGACCTAGCCTCGCGACGATTCCGAACTCACCGAGGTCGGCGGAGCAGGACAAGACGGTGGCAACCCGCGAGCGTGATGTGCGCCACAGCTACTAATAGCTATCCACAATTTCCACAGGTTTATCCACAGGGGGCCATGGGGGTGGCGGCAGCCTCTATCGGCCAGATCTGAGGACGACTGTGGATAACACCGCGGTAACGACACGTGTCGATAGACAGCCCAGCGGTGCCCTGAGCGAAATAAATTTTCTCGCTGATAGCCGGTGTTACCCATTTGACAGAGCCTTCAAACCTGCGTCCCGGCACCGAAATTCGGGCTACCCCCATACGGTGAACCTGCAGTTCAGCGTTACCCCCCCACCGCGTTCCCCTCGGTTTTCCAAGCCCGGGCACTTCGCGTTATGATCGCGGGCACGATACTTCGTTGTGACTCACCTCACTGGTAGCGTTCAGGGCACGGTGCACATGCTGGTGGAAGGCGTTTGATGGCCACACACTCGTTCGGTCCAGGATCGACGCCGTCGAACTCGTACGCGGGATCCTCCGCCTGGAATCAGGCGTACGCCGTCGCCGCGCTGCGAGCCGGCCTGATCGCGCTGGCGCTGCTGGCGATTCTCGCCCTTATCGCGCTGTCCTGATTCCGGCTCGTAACCCGCGGCCTCGTCCTTGCGGCATGCGCAGTCTTAGAGCAGGGTTGGATATGCCAGGTTTCCGCGTGGCGGGACCCCGCGAACGAGACAGCAGACGATTCGCTCATCGAAGGAAAGGAAAGCCGTGGCTGAATACACCCTGCCCGACTTGGACTGGGACTACGCAGCACTAGAACCGCACATTTCTGGTCAGATCAACGAGATCCACCACACTAAGCACCACGCCACCTACGTCAAAGGCCTGAACGACGCGGTTGCCAAACTCGAAGAGGCTCGCGCCAAAGGTGACCACTCGGCGATCTTCCTGAACGAGAAGAATCTGGCCTTCCACCTGGGTGGTCACGTCAACCACTCCATCTGGTGGAAGAACCTGTCGCCGGACGGCGGGGACAAGCCGACCGGGGATCTCGGCGCGGCGATCGACGACGCGTTCGGGTCGTTCGACAAGTTCCAGGCTCAGTTCAGTGCGGCCGCCAACGGCCTGCAGGGCTCGGGCTGGGCCGTCCTCGGCTACGACACCCTAGGCGGCAGGCTGCTGACTTTCCAGTTGTACGACCAGCAGGCCAATGTCCCGCTCGGCATCATCCCGCTGCTGCAGGTCGACATGTGGGAGCATGCCTTCTACCTGCAGTACAAGAACGTCAAAGCGGACTACGTCAAGGCGTTCTGGAATGTCGTCAACTGGGCGGACGTTCAGTCCCGCTACGAAGCGGCCACGTCGAAAACGTCCGGGTTGATCTTCCCCTGAGAAGTCCCACCGCAGGACTTGGGCGTCGCGCGACATCGCGCGGCGCCCTTGTCTTAGGAGTCGAACCGTGCGCTGTCCGCGCATTTCCGATTCGGACTGCTCCCATTTGTTGGCCGTGTCGAGTTGCACAACGTCAAAACCGCCCGCATGCTTGATTATTCGAGCTACCATTTTACGGGCTACCAGCGTTGTTACTTCGGATGAAGGCGTCACGGAGGGCAATATGGATGACGGTTCTTCTCGGCCGATAGGGGTTGCTCCCTTTCATGCTCGTGGTGCCCTCAAAGGGTTTGTCATTTCGGGACGTTGGCCCGACTCCACCAAGGAATGGGCACAGCTGTTAATGGTTGCGGTACGGGTCGCATCGTTGCCCGGATTGCTCGCCACCACAACGGTATTCGGTGCGCGCGAAGAGTTGCCCGACGAACCCGAACCCGGAACGGTGGGCCTGGTTTTGGCCGAGGGTACGGTCTTCGGCGAAAAGGCAATCCAGCCAGGATATTTCGCGGCTCACCAGCCGCCCGCTCTACTGATGCTGCATCCACCGTCGGAAACGACACCGTCTCTGCCCGAGTGCACCGGTGCCGCGTCGGGCTGCGTACTACTACCCGGCTTGCCGTATCTGGGGTTGGAACACCGCGCGGCATGGGTGGAAGCCGAAGCCGACGGCACCATCACGTCGATGGTGAGCCGCGTCGGCGTCGATCCAATCAGCCACCCCGACACCGCAATTCTGGCGATGCTGCTTGCCGCATAAGGAAATTCAAACCCTTTAATACGGGTACCCGAACTTCCACGGCCAGCTGGCGCCCGCTGACAAGGGCCGCTAGCCTGGATTTTGTTAGCGAAGGGGAGTAGCCCCCAATCGTCGTGTCGACATACTGGCGCAAGCCCGGCCGGCGAACCGATCCACTTGGGCGGTGGGTGAGACCTTCGACCGATGTTCGATGACCGCAGTTGTCGAACAGGTGTCGAAAGGTCGCCCCGCATGCTCGCCGCCACACTCCTCAGCCTCGGAGTCGTATTCCTCGCCGAACTCGGCGACAGGTCGCAACTTCTGACCATGACTTACGCGTTGCGTTACCGCTGGTGGGTGGTCTTGACCGGGGTCGCGATCGCTTCGGTCACCGTGCACGGCGTCTCGGTGGCGATCGGACACTTCCTGGGCTCCACCCTGCCCGCCCGGCCGATGGCTTTCGCCTCGGCTATCGCCTTCCTGATTTTTGCCGCGTGGGCATGGTGGGAGGGCGCCGACAGTGACGGCGAGAATGTGTCCGCTACTCGCGAGCCCCGCTTCGCGCTGCTCACCGTCGTGTCGTCGTTTGTGCTGGCCGAGATGAGCGACAAGACGACACTGGCCACCGTCACCTTGGCCAGCGACCATGACTGGGTCGGCGTATGGATCGGCAGCACCCTGGGCATGATTCTGGCCGACGGCCTGGCGATCGGAGCCGGACTTCTGTTGCACCAGCGGCTACCGGAACGGCTGCTGCACTTCCTGGCTAGCCTGCTGTTCCTGCTCTTCGGATTGTGGATATTGTTCGACGGTGCCCTGGGGTGGCGCTGGGTGGCTATCGGGGCTACCGCAGCGATCGGGCTGACGGCGGCAACCGTGGCCGCGGCGCAAACTCTTCGGCGGCGGCGAAAGGCCGCCGCTAGCGTTGCGAACGCCCATAGCTGAAGTCGAACATCGCCGCGACCGGGACGGACTCCGCCGACCCGCTCGCGGTGGTCCCCTGATCCTCCGGTAGGCCTATTACATGCTTCTCCGTGCGCACCGTGGGTCGCACTGCACGTGCCTGAAGACGCGAGACAGCAAAGTGTCCATTCGCCGCTTTCCGCCTCTTTACAGGTTGCCCGGAGAAGACCGTTTGGCGGCCGCAGGAGCCGGTGAACCTTTACGCCGACCGTGCAGGCGACAAATCAGCGAGCCGGTTCTGACCGGCAATTCTTGGGATAACCTGTGAAATTCGGTCTATTTCTGGACACTTGGACGATTCGTTTGGATGCTCTTCGGGGGTGTCTGCCGCGGTCACTCCGCACGCAGGAGCCGAATCCGACCAGGTTTGCACTTGGTTGTTGGACACAAGTATCGCTACCATGATCAGCAAATACCATAGATAACCGTTAGTTCTTAAAGCTCCGCTGGAGGTCATATCGATGAGCACGACGTTCGCTGCCCGCCTGAACCGCCTGTTCGACACGGTTTATCCCCCTGGAAGGGGCGCACACACCTCTGCGGAGGTGATCGCCGCACTCAAGGCGGAGGGCATCACGATGTCGGCTCCCTACTTGTCGCAGCTACGTTCCGGCAACCGCACGAACCCGTCGTCGGCAACCATGGCCGCGCTCGCGAACTTCTTCCGCATCAAGTCGGCGTTCTTCACCGACGACGAGTATTACGAAAAGCTGGATAAGGAGTTGCAGTACCTCGCCGCGGTCCGCGTGGACGGTGTGCGCCGCATCGCGTTGCGGGCTCACGGGTTGTCGGCCGAGGCCCAACAGAAGGTCCTGGACCAGATCGATGAGTTGCGCCGCGCCGAAGGGGTAGACGCCTAGGAGCGCTTCGCGGCGTGACCTGGCGGGCTGCTGGCGGCCTGCTCAGATTAGGGTTGGCGAAGCGCTCGCGCACACGCACCGCGCTAGTTCACGAGATACCGGGAGGCGGCCGGGAATGGGCCTGTTCGGCAAGCGAAAGAGCCGCGCGACTCGTCGCGCCGAAGCCCGCGCTATCAAGGCCCGCGCGAAGCTGCAGGCCCGGCTGTGGGCCAAGAACGAGAAGCGCCGAATCAAGGGCGCCGAACAAGCAGCTCAAAAGGCGCTCAATGCCCAGGTCAAGGCGCAGAAGGAGAGCGACCGAACCGCACTGAAGATCGCCGAAAGTGAACTCAAGGCGGTACGCGAAGGCAAGTTGTTGTCGCCGACCCGGATCCGCCGAACCCTGACCGTGTCTCGCTTGCTCGCCCCGGTGCTGGCACCGTTGATCTACCGGGCAGCCATCGCGGTCCGCGGGGCGATCGATCAGCGTCGTGCCGACCAACTGGGCATTCCGTTGGCCCAGATCGGCCAGTTCTCCGGACACGGCGCACGGCTCTCGGCCCGGGTCGCCGGGGCTGAGCAGTCGCTGCGGGCAGTGCAGGAAAAGAAGCCGAAGGATCCCGAAACCAAGCAGTTCGTCGCGGCCATCAGTGAGCGGCTCTCCGATCTGTCTGCGGCAATCAGCGCTGCGGAGAACATGCCGACGCAGCGGCGCCGCGCCGCCCACGCCGCCATCTCGTCGCAACTCGACGGCATCGAAGGCGACCTCCTGGCGCGCCTCGGGCTCGGCTGAAGCAGCATTTGAAGCGGGGGGTAAGCGAATGAAGAGGCTGATCACGCGGGTCGGCCTGCTGTGGGCTGTGGTGACCGTGGTCGCCGCCCTGACGGCTGCGGCGCCCGATCCGGACGGCGACATGCCCGTCTGGCCGTTCGCGGTGGGGGCGATTGCTGCGGTGGCTGC
>JAVROZ010000492.1:0-5083 GCA_032162485.1 Mycobacterium sp. | reverse complement strand
GCGGCACTACGTATTTCACGGAATTCATCGATCAGCGCATCGGTCGCCTCGTGGGGATCCGCAAGGGTGAGATCATCGGTGAGCACCGAGACGGCCAGTTGATCGACGTAGCTCCACACGGTGATGTTCATGCCGCTTCCGGCCACGATCGGTCCAACAGAATAGATTTCGGTGACCGTGGCACCCTCGATGTGACCACGTTCCCGCGGCCCAGGCACATTCGAAACCGTCAAGTTCATGACGCTCGCCGACTCGACTCGGCGTGCTTGTGTCCGAAAGAAACGGGGCGCCAGCGCCGGCGGAAGGTAAGACATCCATGCGGGCAATACGGTAGGTCCGAGCAACTGGTGGTTTTCCTTGGCGATCTTGGTGGCCAGCGCGGTCAGCTCCGTCCGTTTTAGTGCGTCGTCGATGTGCACCGGCAGTGAGGGTGTCATATAAGTGAATTCGTTGCCCGCCAAGCGGTCTGGCGACGTGTTGTAGCTGATCGGCACGCCGGCGATCAGCGGCGAATCGGCGTGCCCGTCGTATCGCAGCAGCAATCGTCGCAGCGCACCGGCAACCATGGCCAACACGACGTCGTTGAGCGTCACCCCGAGGTGCTTGCTGGTCTCTTTGACGTCCGCCAGCGCGAGCGGGGCGGTCGCGAACTTGCGCCCTGGCGTAACACGGTGGTTGATGAACGACGTCGGCGGGGCGAAATTACGAGCCAGGTCCGGGTGCGCACCCCGCTCCTTGGACCTGCGTCGGACCCGCGAAATACCCGTGGCCGTTTCGTTGAGCAGCCGTGGCAGTTTCCGGAGCAGCCCCACATGGTCCCGTGCGGCGGCGTTGAGCAGGTTGGAGCGGGTGGGCGACATAGCTGGCGCGGCTTTGGTGCGAGCGGGGTCGGGCTGATGCGGCGCCAACGCCTGTGCCATCTGGTTCGCCGAGGCGACGCCGTCGGCCAGCACGTGATGAACCTTGTGAATGATCGCTATTCGGTGGTCAGCAAGTCCCTCCGCGACATACATCTCCCACAGCGGGTAATCACGATCGAGCGGTGTGCTCGCGATCTGTCCGATCAACTGATCGAGCTCTCGACGGCCACCCGGGGCGGGTACCCGTGCCCGGCGTACGTGATAGTCAAGATCGATGTCGTCGTTTATCGCCCACATGGGGTGGTGCAACTGCAGCGGAATGTCCACGAGTTGATAGCGAAGCGGCTCCAGCGCCATCAGGCGCTGATAGGCGACCTCGCGGAAAATCTCGAAACTGAAGTCCTGCTCCATATTTGACACATCGAGTATGCCGATCTTCAACGTGTGCATATGGATCTCGGGCGTTTCGGTGTACAGCATCAAGGCGTCCACGCCGTTGAGTCGCTTCACCTGGTCCACCCGTTCATCAGCATCACCCAGTAGTACCCCATTCCACCCTTTTGAGCGGCCGGCCGCTAGGGCTGGTCATTGCCGGGCCGCTAGCGTGTCAGATGTGCGCTGGAAGCTCGCACTGCGGTCGGGCTGCATACTATTGGTGGCCGGATGCGCGCCGCAGCCGGACGTCACGGCCAAAGATTCAGACAACGGCCGACAAATCCAGCTGCACAGCGGTCAACTCTTCGACATCGTGTTGACAGACGACTACAAGACGTCGAAATGCCAGTGGCGCGACAATCAGCATTACGACGCCGGCCCACGTCTGTCGCCAGTTCACGCTCGATGTGACTGTGCGCTAGGTGATCTGCGGCAGGCCTTCTAGTTTATTCGAAGTGCTTATCCGACGGAGTGGTTGGTGCGTCGGTCGAAGAAATCCGCCCACGACACAACTTCGGGGTGCTTTTTGAGTAATGCCCTGCGCTGGCGCTCCGTCATACCACCCCAGACGCCGTACTCGACCTGGTTGTCGAGCGCGTCCGCCGCGCACTCCTGCATGACGGGGCAGTGGCGGCAGATGGTCGCAGCCTGGTGCTGCGCGGCGCCGCTCACAAAGAGTTCGTCGGGATCGGCGGACTTGCAAAGCCCCTCCGACACCCAAGCCCGATCTTCTGAGGTCGCTGGGCGCAGAAAGCTGTTTTGGGACACGAGATTCATTCGCCGCGTCACGGTCGTGTTCCTGACACCGAACTGCCCCATCTTTCTGCCCGCGACCATGCCCTTGTGGTACGTCTCGCACGCATCTCAATTTTAAGTTGACGCGTTGGGTGCTAAGTGCACGAATTTCTTTCGGGCTACCCGCACCCGTACGCGGCCATCGACGCGGCAATGGGGACAAGCGGTCCGGCATGTCGGGGCATCGCAGCGCGTAACCCATTCGCGCGCAGATGTTTTTTATGAACGGCGCAGACGAAATGCAAGCCGGGACGTGAATCTGATGGGCTCTTCGCGCAATTGGTCACGCATTGCCCGGTTCATCAGGCTGTCATCTAGGTATGAGCAGGAACGAGGCGGGTAAACGCGTCGACGAAGGTCTTCATCGACCGGCTGCCGGTGCATGCGTCTGCCAGACAGCCTGCAATCCCGAACCGCACGCGTCCACACGTGAGTAAGCAGCGCATTCAAAGCAGACCCTCACTCTGCGTCTGCGCGATTTCCCCGCGGTGAATTGCGGATCGTTCGGCGCGTGGTCTGACCATGAATCCTCCTCCGGCACAATGCTGCTGTGCGATACTGTACTAGTAGTATCGCTGCAGTACTACTAGTATCGTTACGGAAACATCATCTTGGCGGCGGTCGCGTGAATCGACCGGCGCTGCTGAAATTCGCCGCGGGCCGGGTACGCGAGGTTTACGGTGACTAGGTGGAGCGCAGCGCCCCTGAATCCCCCGTCGACGACGATGACGACGTCGACCCGCGCCGGCTGCGCTCGCGGACCCGGCTATTGGATGCGGCCACCAAGCTCCTCAGCACCGGCGGCATCGAAGCCGTAACCATTGATGCAGTCACCAAAGCTTCCAAAGTCGCGCGCACGACCCTGTATCGCCACTTCAGCAGCTCGACTCAACTGCTGGCAGCCACATTCGAACGGCTGCTGCCGCAGGTCCAACCTCCGCCGGCGACAGGATCGTTGCGCGACCAACTGATCGAACTATTGAGCCGACAAGCCACCCTGTTCCAGGAGGCGCCGCTGCACATCACCACACTGGCCTGGGTCGCGCTTGGCCCAACACCAAACAGCGCCCAGGAGACCTCCGATCGGCACGCGCTGCGGACACGAATTGTCGACCAGTATCGCCAGCCGTTCGACCTCCTTTTGCGGAGTCCCGAAGCCCGCGCCGACCTTGATGAATTCGACCTGGAGTTAATCCTGTGTCAGCTCGTCGGGCCAGTCGCGTTCGCTCGACTCACCGGGCTGCGTGCCATCGATCGTCAAGACTGTGAGCGCATCGTCGATGACTTCCTGGCCGCGCACCGACGCAAGGCCGATGACCCGGCGTCGCAGGCCAGCCTCCGCAAACCAATTTCCCGCCGGAGCCGCTCCGGCTAGCCTGCCGCGTGGCGAATTGGCCGACCAGATTACGTGTCGGGGCGTTGCTTGCGCGCCTTGGCAGATCGGGGTGGCCGGGCGCGCATGTGGTCGCGAGTGCGACTCATGATGTCTCCGAGAGTGTGCACCTCCTGGGCGGAAAGCGAGTCGAACAGAAGGCCACGCACGACCTGGATGTGGCCGGGTAGAACCTTGGCGAGACGGGTTCGGCCCGCCGTGGTGATATCGACGATGGTGGCTCGTTGATCATGCGGACTTGCTCTGCGGGTGATGAGCCCGGCTTTCTCCAGCAGTGCGGCCTGATGGGTTAGACCACTGCGGCTGTAGACGACGCAATCGGCTAAGTCGGTCATGGTGAGCTGCCCGTCGGCATCGGCGAGTTGGGCCAGGATCTCGAACTGTACGTAGCTGAGACCGCCTTCGGCCTGAAGCTGTTGTCGCACAGCATATTGCAGCAAGCTAACCGCTTCGGTGAGCGCGAGGTAGGTGCGCATCTGCTGGGCCTTCAGGGTTTTGGCCATTGCGTGATTGTACTGCTTCGATCTCGAAGTAGTGAGACGACGATCACACCCTCCTCTGGAATTGATTCGATATCGAAGCAAGTTATGCCTCGTATACCTGCTTCGATATCGAAGCAACAATTTGAGGAGGAAGACCATGAAGGCTGTTCGGTACCACCGGTATGGCGGTAGTGACGTTTTGCAGTACGAGGACGCGCCGCGGCCAGTGCCGGGCCCGTTGCAGGTGCTAATGAAGGTGGCCGCTACGTCGTTCAACCCCGTCGATGCGGGTATCCGCGGCGGGTATCTGTCCGAGGTGTACGAGGTCAGCTTCCCGCACGTGCCAGGCATCGACGTCGCTGGCACCATCGCCGAACTCGGTGAGCGGGTGCAGGGCTGGAACGTCGGCGACGCGGTGGTGGCGATGCTACCGCTGGATGCCGACGGCGCTGCCGCCGATTACGCCCTGGCGCCGGCCGAAGCGCTGGCCGCCGCACCGTCGTCCGTGGCGTTGGCTGACACTGCCGCGCTGCCCGAAGCCGGGTTGACCGCCTGGCAGTCCCTGTTCGAGATCGCCGGACTAACGGGGGGTCAGACGGTGTTGATCAACGGTGCCTCCGGTGCAGTGGGCGGTTACGCCGTTCAGCTGGCCAAGCAGGCCGGAGCCGTGGTCACCGCGACCGCGACAGCGCGTGACGCCGACCGTCTGCGCGGTTTGGGTGCCGACCGCATCGTCGACTACATCGCCTACACACAATCGCCGGTCGACGTCGAGGGTGCACCCTTTGACGTGGTGCTCAACCTGATCACCACCACACCGGAGCAGACCGAGGCCCTCATCGGCGTCATAGCCGACGGCGGCTTCCACGTCGGCACCATGACCTCGGGGCCCGACAACGCCGAACGTCAGGTCCGCACGCAGCGAGTCTTCGTTCGCAGCGATGCCGGCCAACTTGCCCGGCTGGTCAGTCGCGTCGACGCCGGTCAACTGCGCATCGAGGTCGCCGACCGCCGCCCACTCGACCAAGCCCCGGCCGTGCACGAAGCCTCCGACGCCGGGCGCCTGCACGGCAAGACCATCCTGGTCCCCACTCAGTAACAGTCCCCCACAACGACAT
>JAVROZ010000491.1:0-8281 GCA_032162485.1 Mycobacterium sp. | reverse complement strand
TACCTGGCGCCCAAAGCTTTCAGGAACGCCCCGCTGTAGGCTCCGCCCAGGTGGTTGCCCTGCCCGCCGCCACCGTAGTAGAAGATCTTGTCGCCGCCGTAGGCGTCGCGAATGTGCTTGAAACCCTCGGCGATCTCGATAATCGCTGTGTCCCAGTCGATCTCCTCGAAGGTCCCGTCGGGACGGCGCCGCATCGGCGAGGTCAGGCGGGCGCGATTGTTTTGGTAATGGTTCAGCCGCAGGGCCTTGTTGCAGGTGTAGCCCTGGGACCCCGGATGCTCCTTGTCGCCTCGGATACGGGCCAGTGTGCGGTCTTCGACCTGCACGACGATTCCGCAGTTGCACTCGCAGAGGATGCACGCGGTGGGCTGCCAATCGGTGGTGGTCATCCGGGATTCCCTTCGGGCAGCTCTGCTGAGAGCAGGTTGCGTAGTTGGCGGGCAACGATGTCCAGGGGCGTCAGGTCACGGCGCACCCTGGCCAGCAGAAGCGCGCCTTCGAGTGCCGACGTTGCCAATACGGCCAGCTCTTTCGACCGGTCCACAGATACGCCGTCGGCGATGAAGCGTTGGGCGATCAGGTCCGACCAGCGGTCGAACGCCGCCGCGGCGCGAGCAACGACCGGAGCCATCTGCTCGCGGTTTTCGGGCTCGCCGGCCTCCACTGACACCGCCGCAATTGGACAGCCGGCGCGGTAATCGGTGTCGAGCAACTGCTGGCGGTACTTCTCGATCAGCGTGTCCAATAATCCGAGGCTGCCGTCGGCCTCGCCGATGATGGCGGCGACGTGCTCGCCGGCGAAGTCAACGGCCTCGCAGAGGAGCTGGGTCCGCCCGCCGGGGAAGTGGTGGTAAGCCGACCCGCGAGGTGCACCGCTGTGCGCGAGGACGTCCGAGATCGCGGTCGCACGGGCGCCGCGCTCCCTGATCAACAGAGCGGCCGATACCACCATCCGCTCACGGGGACTACGCATCGAGCTCCTCGGCTCAGTGACCAGACTATGTATGTCGCTCTACATAATCGCCCGGTAAGCCGCTGCGCGCAACCGAAACGCGATAACGCATGCGCTATCGCGTTTTGGCTTCGGTTATGACTTCTCCCGCGCGGCGCGTGCCGCGTGCGTGAGCGGGCCGGCTAGTTCTGCCAGTCGGCGGAGCCGTCGTTGCGGGTGTAGGTGCCCACGGAGTTCCGCACGACGATCGGATCACCGGGACCAAAGTTGGTGAAGAACCACTTGGCGTTGGTGGGACTGAGGTTGATGCAGCCGTGGCTGACGTCGCGCTTGCCCTGGTCGTCAACCGACCATGGTGCGCTGTGCACGAAGTTGCCGCTGTTGTCGAAACGGACGGCGTCGGTCACCGTGATCTTGTAGCCATTCGCCGAGCTGACCGGAACCCCATACGTCGAGGAATCCATCACCACTGACGCCATCTTCTCTTGAACGTAGTAAGTGCCATTTGCGGTTTGGTGGCCGCCGGAGGACATACCCATCGACATCGGGAACGTCTGGACCACGGCCCCGTTGCGGGTAACCGTCAGTTGGTGCGTGGCGTCGTCGGCGGTCGCCAGCAGGGTGTCGCCCGTTTGGAAGCTGGACACAGTGCCACCCGCGTCGACCGTCACCGCGGTGTGGGCGGGCCAGAAGCTCAGCGGGCGCCAACGCAGCTGAGTTGGGGTCTGCCAGTAGAACTTGCCCTCGACCGGCGGGGTCGACGAAATGTGGATTGCACCTTCGGCGGCACCCGCGTCATCAACCCGCCCCGGGAAGTCGATGATGACCGGCTGGGCCACGCCCACCGTCGCGCCATTGGCGGGGTTGATCCTCGGCGGCGCAAACGGCGCCGTGCCGGTGAAGGGTGCCGGGTTCTCCCCGGGGACAGGACCGGTGAATGCAGGTTCTGCGGGCGGCGGCGCGACAACCACTGGGTCCCCGGGAGCGGGATCAGGGTCTGCCAGTGCAGGACTCGCACTGAGCACCAGCGTCAAGCCCAATACCGAAGCTATTCCGGCCGCCTTGAGTGCGCCGAAGAGGCTTCCCCGCGTCGAGCCCGACATATGCATTCCTCCAGTTGTACTGAGTTTCGACTCGCCAACACCGAGCCGGGGCCGCTAGATCTGCCAGTCTGAGGCACCGTCGGGTTTGTTGTAGGTGCCCACGGAGTTCTTCACCACGACCGGGTCACCGCTGCCGAAGTTGTCGAAGAACCACTTCGCGTTCGACGGGCTCAGGTTGATGCAGCCGTGGCTGACGTCGCGCCTGCCCTGATCACCCACCGACCACGGCGCGCTGTGCACGAAGTTGCCGCTGTTGTCGATCCGCACGGCATCCGACACGGTCACCTTGTACCCGTTGGCAGAGTTCACCGGCACCCCGTACGTCGAGGAGTCCATCACCACCGTGGGCATCTTCTCCAGCACGTAATACGTGCCATTCGGGGTCTGGTGACCGCCGGACGACATTCCCATGGACATCGGGAACGTCTGCACCACGGTCCCGTTGCGGGTGATCGTCATCTGATGCGTGGCGTCGTCGGCGGTGGCCACCAGCGCGTCACCGGTGCGGAAGCTCGACTTGGCGCCGGCCGCATCGATGTTCACCGCCGTGTTGGCCGGCCAGAAGCTCAGCGGGCGCCAACGCAGCTGGGAGGACGTCATCCAGTAGAACTTGCCCGGCACCGGCGGGATCGACGAGATGTGGACGGCCCGCTCGGCCATCGCCTGGTCGGCGATCGGCACCTGGAAGTTGATGATGATCGGCTTGGCCACGCCCACCATGGAGCCGTTGACCGGGTTGAACGTCGGCGGCCGGAACGGCGGCTCGCCGGTGAATGGGGTCGGATCCTGTCCCGCCGCGGGCCCAGACGCGACCGGCACCGCCGCCGGGTCGCCCGGTGGCACCCCGAAGGGGTCGGCCAGCGGTGGCAGCGCGAACGGTTCCGGTGCGGGCGGCACGGCGGGCGCGATCACGGGCCCGGGGTCGCCGGGCGCCTCGTCCGGGTCCGCTAGGGCAGGGCCGGCGCCCAAGACGAGCACGGCAACCACTCCGAATGCGTTGAAAGCGGCGAGGAGACTCCCCCTCGTGCGGCCCCTCATCCAGCGCGACATATTGTTTCCCTCCGGTCAAATCCTGGCGCCAGTCTGGCACAGCGATGCGACTGATTAGCCATTCGGGGAGCTCACGGCAACCGTTACCAACCCCAGTTCACGCCGCTGAGCTGCGGCGTTAGTCGATTTGTGAATTTACCGGTCCGGGGGTGACAACGACCGAATCGACGATGGGCCTAATCGCGGTCATCGCCACCAACGCGACACCCATCAGCCCCGCCGACGCGGTCAGCATCATCGCCACGCTGCGCTCGTACAACAACCCGCCCGCCAGCGATCCGGCCATGATGCCCACCTGGAACGCCGTCACGTAGAGACCCGAGGCCCCGTCGGGGTCGTCCGCCCCAGCGCGCATCGCCGCGGATTGCAGCATCGGCGACACGGCGGTCGCCATCGCGCCCCACAGCACGATCGCACCGGTCCCCACAACTAATGCGGTCACAGCCGAACGGTGCCAGCCGTAGGCCAAGCTGCTCAGCAGCACGAACGCGGCCGTCAGACCCGCCATACAGAAGATGACGGCGCCTTTCGGGCGACGGTCCAGCGGCCGGGCCACCATGGTCACCGCGAGCACCCCGGCGACGCCGTAGGCGGCCAATAACCAGGCCTGGTTGGGTCCGCGCACGCCGACGATCTGGCGGATGATCACGACGATGTAGGTGTAAGAGACGAAATGGCCGGTGACGCCGACCATGGTGATCAGACTGACCAGGATCAGCCCGCGGTTGCGGTGATGCTTCGCTCGGCGACCCACGAATTGGAGTTGGTCGGCGCTCAGCGTCATCTCGGGCAGCACCAACCGGGCCGCGACGGTGACGATGACGGCGGCCACGGTGACACACACGGCCGCCAGCCGCCAGCCCCACATCAGGCTCAGGGCCGCAGTGATTGGGCTACCCACCACCAGCGCGAGGCTGGTTCCGATGTAGATCGACATCGTCGCGCGGCCCGCGTGGCTTGGTGGCACCAGACGGGCGGCGATGGGGGCGATCACCGACCAGAGCAAACCGTGCGTCACGGCACACAGCACCCGACCCGCGGCCAGCACCGCGAAATTGGGTGCCAGCGCCGAGATGAGCTGCGAAACGGTCAAGCACACCAGGCTGAGTAGCAACGTTCTGCGGCGCGGCCAGTGCGCGGTCCAGCGCACCAGGGGGACCGTCGTCACCGCCGCGACTAACGCGTACCAGGTCAGCAATGTGCCCACCAGAACCACGCTGACCTGCAGGTTTCGCGCGATCGCCGACAGTGCGCCCACCGGCAGCAACTCGGCGGTGACGTAGATGAAAGCCGCCGCCGCCAACACCGCGAGTTGAACCGCGACCCGTGGCGTCCACGTTCGTGCGGGGGTGATGGTTCCGGTTTCGGCAGTCATGGTCGTCAGGGCGAAATCGCCCGGGCGCTGCGGTAGCTGATGGGCACGATTGCGCTGTCCTCACCGTACGCAACCAGCCGTGCCAATACCGACATTGCGCGCCAAACACGCCCGCTCCTTCAGGAACGAACGAGGCGTGCGATTGCCGCTGAGGCCTCGGCGAGCTTCTCGTCCGCCTCGGGGCCGCCGTCGGCAACCGCCCGGGTGACGCAGTGATTCAGGTGCTCGTCGAGCAGGTTCAACGCCACCGACCGCAGGGCGCTGTTGACAGCGCTGACCTGGGTGAGGACGTCGATGCAGTACTTGTCCTCGTCGATCATGCGGGCGATGCCACGCACCTGACCCTCGATGCGACGCAGCCGCTTGGCGTAGTTGTCCTTCTGCTGCGCGTATCCGTGTGGTTCTGTCATCTGCTCTCCAAAACGAATACTTTCCACTCGACCCGGCGGGAGTGAACCGGGGCGGTTCCGAACCCGCGGCCATTGTATACCCCGTTGGGGTATTGGCCTGGCCGGTTAAATGATTTTGGCGGGATGGCGCGGCACCGCATACTTGCACGATGGCCTCAGCCGCAGATCAAGTCGACATCAAACCCCGTAGTCGTGACGTCACCGACGGCCTGGAGAAGGCCGCCGCGCGTGGCATGTTGCGGGCAGTAGGCATGGGGGACGACGACTTCGCCAAGCCCCAGATCGGCGTCGCCTCGTCCTGGAACGAGATCACCCCCTGCAATCTCTCGCTGGACCGGCTGGCCAAGGCCGTCAAGGATGGCGTCTTCCAAGCCGGCGGCTACCCCCTGGAGTTCGGCACCATCTCGGTCTCCGACGGCATCTCGATGGGCCATGAGGGGATGCACTTCTCGCTGGTCTCGCGCGAGGTGATCGCCGACAGCGTCGAAACCGTGATGCAGGCCGAGCGCCTCGACGGTTCGGTGTTGCTGGCCGGCTGCGACAAGTCGCTGCCCGGGATGCTGATGGCCGCCGCACGGCTGGACCTGGCCTCGGTGTTCCTCTATGCCGGTTCCATCCTGCCGGGGGTGGCGAAGATGTCCGACGGCAGCGAGCGCGAGGTCACCATCATCGACGCGTTCGAGGCCGTCGGCGCATGCTCGCGTGGGCTGATGAGTCGCGCCGACGTCGACGCAATCGAGCGGGCGATCTGTCCCGGCGAGGGCGCGTGCGGCGGCATGTACACCGCCAACACCATGGCCAGCGCCGCCGAAGCCATGGGTATGTCGCTGCCGGGCAGCGCCGCGCCGCCGGCGACCGACCGCCGCCGTGACGGGTTCGCCCGGCGTAGCGGACAGGCCGTCGTCGAATTGCTGCGCCGCGGGATCACCGCCCGCGACATCTTGACCAAGGAGGCGTTCGAGAACGCGATCGCGGTGGTGATGGCGTTCGGCGGGTCGACCAACGCCGTGCTGCATCTGCTGGCCATCGCGCACGAGGCCGACGTCGAGCTGACACTCGACGACTTCAGCCGGATCGGGTCGCGGGTGCCGCACCTGGCCGACGTCAAGCCGTTCGGCCGGCACGTGATGTCGCACGTCGACCACATCGGCGGGGTGCCGGTGATGATGAAGGCGCTGCTGGACGCCGGGCTGATGCACGGCGACTGCCTTACGGTGACCGGAAGGACGGTCGCGGAAAACCTGGCCACCATCGCTCCGCCGGACCCGGACGGCAAGGTGTTGCGCGCGCTGGACAATCCGATTCACCCCACCGGCGGGATCACCATCCTGCACGGGTCGCTGGCACCCGAGGGTGCGGTGGTGAAATCGGCCGGGTTCGACTCCGACGTCTTTGAAGGCACCGCAAGGGTTTTCGACGGCGAGCGGGCGGCTCTCGATGCACTCGAAGACGGCACCATTACCGGCGGTGACGCGGTGGTGATCCGCTACGAAGGCCCCAAGGGTGGCCCCGGCATGCGCGAGATGCTCGCCATCACCGGCGCAATCAAGGGCGCCGGTCTGGGCAAGGACGTCCTGCTGCTCACCGACGGCCGGTTCTCCGGTGGGACGACGGGCCTGTGCGTGGGTCACGTCGCGCCGGAAGCGGTCGATGGCGGGCCTATCGCGTTCCTGCGCGACGGCGACCGGATCCGCCTGGACGTGGCCAGCCAAACTCTCGACGTACTGGCGGATGCAGACGAATTCGCTTCGCGGCAAAAGGATTTCACTCCCCCGGCCCCGCGCTACAAGACCGGCGTGCTGGCCAAGTACGTCAAGCTCGTCGGCTCGGCCGCGACGGGGGCCGTCTGCGGCTAGCGAATAGGCACCGTCCGCGCTGTTGGCCAACATCCAGCGTGCGCCCAGGGTTTTGCTCGCCGTTACTGCAAACTCAACGCCCTCTGTGCACGCTCAACGCCGTGAGTGCCCACCCGACGGCGAGCGCCGTACAGCGTCAACGCACCAGTGCCATCGCGAACCCGTCCCAGCCCTTGCCCCCGACGGTCTGTAGCACCGCGGCGTCCAGGCGCGAGTGGTCACCCATCGCCTGCAACGTTCCGCGTGTCGCAGCGACTCTGAGGTCGTCGGACTCCGTCAGTATCCGGCCGCCACGAATGACGTTGTCCACCACGATCACCGTGCCCGGACGGCCGAGCTTGATGGCCCATTCCAGGTAGGCGGTGTTGTGTTCCTTGTCGGCATCGATGAACACCAGATCGAACGGACCGCCGGTCACCGTCGGCAGTGTGTCCAGCGCGGCACCGACCACTACCTCTACCCGGTCACCTAGACCCGCCAGCTCCAGGTTGGTCCGGGCGATCTCGGCGCGCTGCGGATCGAATTCCAGCGTCACCACCCGCCCCTGCGGTCCGGCGCCGCGCGCCAGCCAGATGGTGCTGTACCCGCCCAGCGTGCCGAGTTCGAGAATCCGACGCGCCCGCATGGCGCAGGCCAGCAGGCACAGGAACTTGCCCTGCTGGGCCGACACCGCGATGTGCGGCAGTCCCGCCGCATCGCTGGCCTCGACCGCTGCCGCTAACGCGGGGTCCGGGCCGATGAGCGTGCTGTCCAAGAACGCGTCGACGGCTTGCGGATCTGCTTCTTGACGCATAAACCACGCTAACTCCAGCGGACATACGCCAGTCTTCTCTTTACCCCTACCCCTATGGGGTATATGGTGAAGGTGTACTGAAACCCCGATACAGATGAAGGTGATTCCAAATGGCAACACATGAGGCCGGCACCCAGCTGACCTGTGGCCACGATGGCTGTGGCTGTCGCGTTCGAGTCGAGGTCCCATGCCACTGCTCCGGCGCCACCGAGCCCTACCGCTGCACCTGCGGCGAGGAGCTCGTCCCGGTCCAGTAGGTCGCGATCGCGAAGGCCGGTCGCACGTTCGGGAGCGCCCCTCAGCGTCCGAACGTGCGGCCCGTCAGCTCTGCCTCGGCGAACAGCTTCAGGGCGACCGCCGACGCGCCGACCGCGACCCGGTGAACACCAGCAGTGATCCGCCAGCTTCCGGCCCGTCCCTCGTAGCGGGCCAGGAGGCGCGGGTCGGACTCGATGCGAACCCGTCGAGACTCTCCCGGTCCGAGGTCGACCCTCTCAAAACCCAGCAGGCGCAGCCGCTGTTCACCCGGCGCGCCGGTCAGATAGAGCTGCGGGACGTCGGTACCGCTGCGATTGCCGGTGTTGACCACACTGAAAATGGCGGTCACGGTGTCACCGCCCGTCACCTCGAGATCGCGGTAGTCGAAGGTCGTGTAGGTCAGGCCGTGGCCGAACGCGAACAACGGGACCTGGCCAGTTCGCGCGAACCACCGGTGACCGACGTCTGCGCCCTCCGAGTAATG
>JAVROZ010000490.1:0-6924 GCA_032162485.1 Mycobacterium sp. | reverse complement strand
CTGCGCGGCGGCGACCAAGTCGTAAATCTCCAACTGCCAGTCGTCGGCGCTGCCGAGCACAAAAGTGCGGGTCATGTCGGAGTGGTAGCCGGCAACCAGCGCGCCGAAGTCGATCTTGACGAAGTCGCCCGACGCCAGCACCGCATCGGTGGGCCGGTGATGCGGGATCGCCGAGTTCGCCCCGGCTGCCACGATCGTTTCGAACGAGATCGCGTCCGCGCCGTGATCGAGCATCAGGTTCTCCAGCTCGCGGCCCACCTCACGCTCGGTGCGGCCCGGTCGCAGGCCGCCGCGCTCCACCAGATCGGCCAGCGCTGCGTCGGCCGCCTCGCAGGCAAGGCGCAATAACGCCAACTCACCGGCGTCTTTGATCTCACGCAGCGCCTCCACGGTCCCCGAGGCCCGTACCAACTGGACGTCGTGACCCTCCGTCAACGAATCCAGGCCGTCGACAGTGACCACATGGCTCTCAAAACCGAGTTTTTCCACCCCATCCAGGCTGGCCCGGCCGGCCAGATGGCGTCCTACGGCCCGTTCGATGGCCACCTCGAGGTCGGGTGATTGCTGGGCCGCCTGGGTGCGGTAGCGGCCGTCAGTGGCCAGCACCGCCTCGCGATCGTCAGCAAACACCAGCAACGCGCCGTTGGAGCCGCTGAATCCGGAAAGATATCGGACATTTATCAGGTCCGTGACCAGCATCGCGTCTAGTCCGGCGGCACCAATTTTGGCTTTGAGTTTGTGTCGACGCTGGGAATGTGTCACGACCCTTGACGCTACTCGCTACGCTGTTTGCCCATGAACAAGTGGATGGTGCGTGGATTGGTCTTTGCGGCCGCGATGGTCGTTCTTCGCCTGTTTCAAGGAGCGCTGATCAACGCATGGCAGACGCAGTCCGCGCTGATCAGCGTCGTGCTCTTGACGCTCTTCACAATCGGCGCAATTGTCTGGGGCGTTCTCGACGGCCGCGCCGACGCCAAGGCGAATCCGGACCCGGACCGGCGCGACGACCTCGCCATGATCTGGCTGCTGGGTGGCCTGGTGGCCGGTCTGGTCAGCGGCCTGGTTGCCTGGATCATTGCGATCTTCTACAAGGGCATCTACACGGGCGGACTGCTCAACGAGCTAACAACATTTGCGGCGTTCACGGCTCTGATCGTCTTCGTGTTCGCGATCGCCGGTGTTGCGGTCGGCCGCTGGCGCATCGACCGCCAGACCGAGGGTAAGCCGGAAAGACAGCACGGCCGCGCCAAGGGCGACCGGGATGACCGTGAGGACACCGACGTGTTCTCCGCCGTGCGGGATGACGACAGTCCCACCGGGGAGATTCCTCGGCAGGGTCGAGGGGCCCAGACCGAGGAGCGGACCTCGTCGGTGGCCACGGTCGAGCGTGAGCACGAGTCCCCCACTCAGGTGATCCACACCCGCGATCGGGAGCCGCAAACCGAGACGATCCGCACCGGCGATCATGAGGCACCCACCGAGGTGATCCGCACGAACGACAGCAGCGAGCACAAGACTGAGGTCATCCGCACCAGAGACAGCGGCAGCGAGGCCAAGACCGAGGTGCTCAACCTGGACGACACCAAGCCGCACAAGAAACCTAGCGAGTAGCCGCCAGATAGCGCAGGGCCAGAAGGTATCCCTGGATCCCCAGTCCCACGATCACTCCGGTCGCAATCGGGCTCAGGTAGGAGTGACGCCGAAACTCCTCACGTGCATGCACATTGGAGATATGCACTTCGATCAGCGGTGCGCTCAGTTCAGCGCACGCGTCGCGCAGCGCCACCGAAGTATGTGTCAGACCGCCGGCGTTGAGTATCACCGGTTGGGATGCGTCGGCGGCCTGGTGAATCCAGTCCAGCAGTTCACCTTCGCTATCACTCTGCCGCACAACGGCTTTAAGGCCAAGGTCGGTGGCTTCCCGCTCGATCAGAGCGACCAGCTCGTCGTGGGTGGTGCTGCCGTACACGGCGGGTTCACGCTGGCCGAGCCGGCCCAGATTCGGGCCGTTGATCACATTTACCGTCAACGACGTCGGCGCGCTCATGGGGCACAGACTCCCGCATAAGCCGTCACCAGCAGCCCGGGGTCGGGTCCTACCAACCGGCCCGGCTTAGCCAGCCCGTCCAGGACCACGAACCGCAGCACACCGGCGCGGTTCTTCTTGTCACCGGCCATGTATTCCAGCAACTGAGGAAGTGCATCGACGTCGTAGCTGACCGGCAGGCCCAGCGACGTCAGTACGGCGCGATGGCGCTCCGCGGTGGCATCGTCGAGCCGCCCGGTGAGTCTGGCGAGCTCGGCCGCGAACACCAGGCCCACCGAGACGGCGGCGCCGTGCCGCCACTGGTAACGCTCCCGGCGTTCGATCGCGTGAGCCAATGTGTGGCCATAGTTCAGGATTTCGCGGAGCTCGGATTCTTTCTCGTCGGCCGCGACGACCTCGGCCTTGACCGCGATCGCGCGCCGCACGAGTTCGGGCAGCACGTCCCCTTCGGGGTCCAGCGCCCGCTGCGGGTCGGCCTCGATGAGGTCCAGGATCACCGGGTCGGAGATGAAGCCGGCTTTGACCACTTCGGCCATACCCGCGATGACCTCGTTGCGCGGCAACGTTTTCAGCGTCGACAGGTCAACAAGTACCGCCAACGGCTGGTGGAACGCACCGACCAGGTTCTTGCCGGCATCGGTGTTGATGCCGGTCTTGCCACCGACTGCGGCGTCGACCATGCCGAGCAACGTGGTGGGCACGTGCACGATCGAGACACCGCGCAACCAGGTGGCCGCCGCGAAACCGGCAACATCGGTGGCGGCCCCGCCGCCCAGGCTGACCAGGGCATCCTTCCGGCCGATCCCGATGCGGCCCAACACTTCCCAGATGAAGCCCACGACGGGCAGGTCCTTGCCGGCTTCGGCGTCGGGGATTTCAATGCGGTGCGCGTCGATCCCGTTGTCGGCCAGACGGTTTCGGATCAACTCCGCGGTGTGGGCCAACGGCGGCTGATGCAGGATGGCGACCTTGTGCCGGCCGGCGAGCAGCTGCTGCAGTTCGTCGAGCAAGCCGGCGCCGATCACCACCGGGTACGGCGGGTCGACGGCCACCTCGACGGTGACCGGCCCCGCGTTGTCTGTTGTCCCCGTGTTGTCTGTCAATCCACGTGTCTCTGTCATTTTGTGGCCTCTAGCGAAGTCGGGGTGTGCAGTCGCGACACGATGTAGCGGACCACCGCACCGGGATTGCGACGGTTGGTGTCTACCCGGATGGTCGCGACCCGGCGGTACAGCGGAACGCGTTTAGACATCAGCTCACGGAATTTCTCAGCGCGATCGGGCCCGGCCAACAGGGGCCGCACGGTATTGCCGCCGGTGCGCCGTACGCCTTCTGCGGCGCTGATCTCGAGGTAGACGACGGTATGGCCGGCCAGGGCGGCGCACACCCCGGGGCTGGTCACCGCGCCGCCGCCCAGCGACAACACACCGTCGTGCTCGGACAGCGCCGCCCGGATCACGTCCTCCTCGATGCGCCGAAACTCCTGCTCGCCGTCAGTGGCGAAGATCTCGGCGATGGTGCGCCCGGTCTGCTGCTCGATGGCCGTGTCGGTGTCGAGCAGGCTCACCCCGAGCGCCTTGGAGAGCCGACGCCCGATGGTCGATTTGCCGGAACCCGGCAACCCCACGAGTACCGCTTTGGGAGCCATTCTGGCAGCCACCGCCCGGCTAGCTTCCGGACGCCCGGGCGGCCGGCGCCTCCCGGTCGGCGACCGTGCGCTGGTAGGACTCAATATTGCGGCGGGTCTCGGCCAGTGAATCCCCGCCGAACTTCTCCAGCGCCGCCCGCGCCAACACCAGCGCCACCATGGTCTCGACGACCACTCCAGCGGCCGGTACCGCGCACACGTCGGAGCGCTGGTGGATGGCGACGGCCTCGTCTCCGGTCGCCATGTCGACGGTGGCCAATGCCCGCGGCACGGTGGAGATCGGCTTCATCGCCGCCCGTACCCGCAGCGGCTGGCCGTTGGTCATCCCGCCCTCGAGTCCGCCGGCGCGGTTGGTCGAGCGGACGACACCGTCGGGCCCGGGGTACATCTCATCGTGGGCGAGGCTGCCGCGGCGGCGCGCGGTCTCGAAACCGTCGCCGATCTCGACACCCTTGATCGCCTGGATGCCCATCACCGCGCCGGCCAGCTGGCTGTCGAGCCGGTTGTCGCCGCTGGTGAAGGAACCCAACCCGACCGGCAGGCCGAGCGCCACCACCTCCACGACGCCACCCAGAGTGTCGCCATCCTTCTTGGCCGCCTCGATCTCGGCGATCATGGCCTGTTCGGCTGCCTTGTCGAACGCACGGACGGGGCTGTCGTCGATGGCCGACAGGTCTGCTGCCCGCGGCGGCGGACCGTCGTAGGGTGCCGACGCGCCGATCGAGATGACGTGGGAGAGCACCTCGACGCCCAGCGCCTGCTGCAGGAACGCCCGCGCGATGGTCCCTGCCGCCACCCGGGCGGCGGTCTCGCGGGCGCTGGCGCGCTCCAGTACCGGACGGGCGTCATCGAAGCCGAACTTGAGCATTCCCGCGTAGTCGGCGTGGCCTGGCCGCGGCCGCGTCAGCGGTTCATTGCGCGCGCTGTTCGCCAGGTCGGCAGGGTCGACGGGGTCGGCGGCCATCACGGTTTCCCACTTCGGCCATTCGGTGTTGCCGATTTCGACGGCGATCGGTCCGCCCAGCGTGCTGCCGTGGCGGACTCCGGACAGTATGGTCACCGCGTCGCGCTCGAACTTCATCCGCGCGCCGCGCCCGTAGCCCAGACGGCGGCGCGCCAATTGGTCGGCGATTTCAGTGGAGGTGACCTCGACGCCGGCGACCATGCCTTCAACCATGGCCACCAGCGCGCGACCATGGGACTCCCCGGCGGTGATCCAGCGCAACACCCGATCATCTTCCCACGTGTATGGCTGTGCCCCGCCCGACCCCACGGCGCCCAGTCGCTGCACGGCGCGGCGGTCTGAAGAACCGACCTCGCGTCAACCCAGCATGGCCAGCCCCGCCGCAGCCGCCGTCGCCACCGACATCGACGGACCGTGCGGCACGGTGCGCGCGCCACTGAGTAGGGCGGCCACCGCCGTCAGCAGCGGTGCGGTGATCGCCGCCAGGAACCACACGCCGACGCCGAAGCAGCCGGCCAGGCCGCCCAGGCCGATAGCCAGTTTGACGTCGCCACCTCCCATCGCCGTCGGGGCCACCAGATGCACCAGGAGATACACCCCGGTCAGCGCCACCGCACCGGCTAGGGCCGGTACACCGCGACCGGCCGGCACCGCCCCGGTGAGGATCGCAATCCCGCCGGGCAGGGTCAGCAGATTGGGCAGGCGCCGCTGCCGGATGTCGTAGCAACTCAACACCGCCATCCAGGCCAGAATTAGGCCGGCCGCCCCAATCCGCATGCGCGGCAGGCTAATCCAGTTCCGTCAAAGCGCAAGTCATAGCGTCGCGCGGCGCCGGCAGCCCGGTGAACTGCTCTACCTGCGCGAACGCTTGGTGCAATAGCATCTGCAGGCCGCTGATCACCCGGCCACCGGCGGCTTCGACCGCGGCGGCCAGCGGCGTGGGCCACGGATTGTAGATCGCGTCCAGCAGCACCGGGATGCCGGCGAAGGTTTCGGCGTAGCCCGCCGCCACCTCGGCCGGGATGGTGCTGACCAGCACCGCTGCTGCGGCGACCTCGTCGGCCAGCCCGTCGTCGTTCAGGCCGCAGAACCGGGTTGCCACCCCTGTCCGCGTGCCCAGGTCCGCCAACCGCGCGCCCTTCTCCGGATTGCGCGCCACCACCGTGATGCCGGTGACTCCCAGCGTGGCCAGCCCCACCACGGCCGCCGGGGCGGTGCCGCCCGACCCGCACACCAGCGCGTGCCCCGATATCGGCCCTCCCTGCGAGCGCAGGGCCCCCGCGACACCGTCAATGTCGGTGTTGTCGGCCCGCCAGCCGACTGGTGTGCGCACCAGCGTGTTGGCCGACCCGACCTGTTCGGCGCGTGCGGTGCGTTGATCGGCGAACCGAAGAGCGGCGAACTTACCCGGCATCGTCACCGACACGCCTACCCACTCCGGTCCGAACCCGCTCACCAGGCCCGGCAATTCCTCGGCGCCGCACTCGATCCGTTCGTAGGTCCAGTCACGGAGTCCCAGCGCGCGATATGCGGCCAGGTGGAGCAGCGGGGAACGGGAGTGCGCGATCGGCGAACCGAGCACGGCCGCCTTGCGCTCTTCGCCGCCGCGCTCCGCGCGGCTACGCTCATCGCGCGGAATCGAGGACACCGTTGCGCTTGGCCAGCTCGATATTCGCCAGATGCTGCTGATAGTCCCGGGTGAACAGCGTCGTCCCCTGGGCATCAATGGTGACGAAGTACAACCAGTCACCAGGGGCGGGATGTTCGGCCGCACGCAGCGCGTCCACGCCGGGCGAACAGATCGCCGTCGCCGGCAGCCCTTCGGCCATGTAGGTGTTCCAGGGTGTTCGCTGCGCTCGATCGGCGTCGGTGGTGGCCACTTCCCTGCGGTCCAATGGGTAGTTCACCGTCGAGTCGAACTCCAGTTTTCGGTGCTCGTGCAGCCGGTTGTAGATGACCTGCGCCACCTTGGCGAAGTCCGACACACTGGCTTCCTGCTGCACCAGCGACGCCACCACCAGAATGTCGTAGGGCGACAGGTTGAGCGACCTCGCGGTGTCCACCAACCCAGAGGTCAGATACGACAGGGCGCCGGCGCTGATCAGATTCGCCAGGATGGTCTCGGCCGAAGCCGCCGGGTCGATGTTGAAGGTCCCCGGCGCGACCAGGCCTTCGATTCTCCGATGGTCGTCGCCCAGTTCCCGGACCGGCTCAAGGGCCCAGTCCGGCACCTGCAGCGCGGTCGGCGTGCTCTTGCCCGCCGCT
>JAVROZ010000489.1:0-3529 GCA_032162485.1 Mycobacterium sp. | reverse complement strand
TCATCTTGGGACCACTGCGGATTCAGTTCTGGGCCTGCGGGATCTTCGAGGTGCATGACGGACAGATCACGCTGTGGCGTGACTACGTGGATGTCTACGACATGCTCAAGGGATTCGGTCGCGGCCTCGCCGGGATAGTCATCCCGTCGCTGCGCGCGACCTTCTAGGTCGCTAGCGGCGCGACAACCCGCCGAGTTCGTCGAACGCCTGCGCCCAACCGGCCAGACGATCGGTCGCCCCGACCAGCTCTTCGCGGTAGCGCTGTTGCACCAGACCTACCCCGGTCTCCCCGTTCGCCGATGACACCAGTTGCGCTGCGGCGGTGACCATTTCGTTGTACTGCCGAACGCCGGCCCCCAGCTGCGCGGTGTAGGCGTTGATGGTCGGCACCAGATACTCCCGTGACGATTCCGCTGAGTGCGCGGCCCGTTCCATCGACACGACCTCTGCCGCGGAGGCCGCCATGGCCGCCGACGTCCGCCTGGCCGCGTCCGTCAGGTCCTGGATCTCATCCGCCGGTAGCAGGTCGCCGCGTTCTATGACACCCAACAGGGAGAAGAATCCGCGTTCGGAGGCGCCCAGGGCGTACATCGCGGGTCGCGCGGCCGAGCCGGGCGGCGGCAATCGGCGGGTGGCGGTCGGCCGCTGCGCCGGCAGCGGCTCGGACTTCAGCCAGTGATACCGGAAAAACAACAGCGTGGCCGGGATGACCTCGATGACTGCGATAGCGCCGGTGATCTGCAACAGCAACGCAAACCAGCCCCACGCCGCCAGGATCGCCGTGACCAGCGCCCAAAAAGCGCAGCCGGCAGTGAATATCCAGGCCCACCGCAGCGCTCGTCGGCGACGACGAAGCTGTCGCGCCCGAGGGTCGGCGGCGGCGCTGATCTTGTCGGCAACCAGCCCGGTGAGGTCGACGACGGTGGCGAAGCCATACTGCAGCAAGGCCCGCACCGGCCCCCGCTGAGTCGCCTTCACCGCCATCTACTGACCGTCCTGCTACTGACCGAACGGTTTCTCGGGGATCGCTCCACCGGCTTCGGCAGCCGGACTGGCCGGCGTGACTCCGGGCGACGCCGCGCCTCCGGCCGGGAGAGCGTCCCCGCGCATCGACGCCTTGATCTGCTCCAGCCGGGAATGTCCAGCCATCTGAACGCCGGCCTGCTCGACCTCGAGCATGCGGCCCTGCACCGAATTCTGCGCAAGTTCAGCCGAGCCGATCGCGTTGGCGTAGCGCCGTTCGATCTTGTCGCGCACTTCATCGAGGCTGGGCGTGTTGCCCGGGGCGGCGATCTCAGTCATCGACCGCAGCGACGCGCTGACCTGCTCCTGCATCTTGGCCTGCTCGAGCTGGCTGAGCAGCTTGGTGCGCTCGGCGATCTTCTGCTGCAGCACCATCGCATTGCGTTCGACGGCCTTCTTGGCCTGCCCCGCGGCCTGCAGTGCCTGGTCGTGCAGGCTCTTGAGGTCTTCGACGCTCTGCTCACCGGTCACCAGTTGGGCGGCGAACGCCTCGGCCGCGTTGTTGTACTCGAGGGCCTTGGCTGAGTCTCCGTTGGCGACAGCCTGGTCGGCCAGCGTGAGCGCCTGACGCACGTTCACCTGGAGCTTTTCGATGTCCGCGAGCTGCCGGTTGAGCCGCATCTCCAACTGCCGCTGGTTGCCGATCACCTGCGCAGCCTGCTGGGTCAGCGCCTGGTGGGTGCGCTGCGCTTCCTCAATCGCTTGCTGGATCTGCACCTTGGGGTCGGCGTATTCGTCAATCTTGGAGTTGAACAGCGCCGCGAGGTACTTCCACGCTTTGACGAACGGATTGGCCATCAGTTAGCTCCGCCTTCGATTCTTGTCTGCCGGATGGGGCATACCCTGCCGCTCAAATTACCGGTTCGGCGCGGATCGCCCCACCCTTGGGGCGTATCTGGCGGTTACCGGGCGGTCAGGCCCTGACTCAGGCAACCGCCAGAGAAGCCACCGGAGGAATCACGACCTTGGTGCTGGCATCGATGGTGGCACCGGTTGCCGCACTGCGGGTGGCGCGCTCCTCGCGGGCCATCCGCTCACCGGCGTCGATGAGTACCCGCGACAGGGGAACCTGCAGCGCGTCACAAATCGCGTTGAGCAACTCGCTCGAAGGTTCCTTACGGCCGCGCTCCACTTCCGACAAGTACCCGAGGCTGACCCGCGCCGAATCGGACACCTCGCGCAGCGTCCGGCCCTGCGATGTCCGGGCCCCCCGCAGCACGTCTCCAACGACCTCTCGCACCAGTGTCGCCATCGTGCTCTCCTCTGTCCGGTCACCATCAATCGTTAAAAGCATGGGACTTTAGGTGAACGCAGGCAGTGGCTGCGATGGTTCCCGGAGATTTAGGCTCCGCGTTTGGTGTGCCGAATCTCCCGGACGGTGGACGCCACGTAGTCGATACCGGTGATCACCGTGAGGACGATCGCAATGCCCATCACGACCTGCGCCAGCGTGTGCAGCAGACCAGACAGCGGCAGCACGAACAACCCGATCGCCACTGCCTGGACCAGCGTCTTTAGCTTTCCACCCCAACTGGCCGGAATGACGCCGCGGCGGATCACGGCCAAGCGCAACACGGTGATCGCCAGCTCGCGGGTCATGATCAGGACCGTGATCCACCATGGCAGATCGCCCAGCATCGACAACCCGATCAATGCCGCCCCGATCAAGGTTTTGTCGGCAATCGGATCGACGAATGCGCCGAACTCGGTTGCCATCCCGTAGTTGCGGGCCAGCTGCCCATCAAACCGATCGGTAATGCAGGCGACGGCAAATATCGCCCAGGCCACGATGCGCGCTGTGGTGTGGTGGCCGTCGCCGTAGAACAGGGCGAACAAGAAAACCGGCACCAGCAACAGTCGCAGCAGCGTCAGGACATTGGCGAGGTTGGCGATGCTGGCAGGACCTGCTACCTCACCGGTTTCCGGCTGCCCTGCCACCGAAACAGAATAACGGCTGGCCAGCTCACGTGGCGCCCGAGATGGATAGTGTTTTCCTGTGACCGAAAGTCCACCGGATTACCGGCCGCTGGTAAGGCGAGCCAGAACGTCTGACGTGCCGGTGATTAAGCACCTCGTCGACACCTACGCCGGCAAGATTCTGCTGGAAAAAAATCTCGTGACGCTCTACGAAGCTATCCAAGAATTCTGGGTGGCCGAACACCCCGAAATCCCAGGCAAAGTGATCGGCTGCGGAGCGTTGCACGTGCTGTGGTCCGATCTCGGTGAGATTCGCACCGTCGCCGTCGACCCCGCTGTGACCGGCCAAGGCATCGGCCACGCAATCGTCAACCGGCTGCTCGAGGTGGCCCGTGAGCTGCAGCTCCAGCGGCTGTTCGTATTGACATTCGAGACTGAGTTCTTCGGCAGGCATGGCTTCACCGAGATCGAGGGCACTCCGGTCACCGCCGAAGTGTTCGAGGAGATGTGTCGGTCCTACGACATCGGTGTCGCGGAGTTTCTGGATCTGAGCTACATCAAGCCCAACATCCTTGGCAATTCCCGGATG
>JAVROZ010000488.1:0-2573 GCA_032162485.1 Mycobacterium sp. | reverse complement strand
CCGACGATGGCGGCGCCCCAGACCCGGCCGTTGACAACGACGGGGACCCCCACAATCGAACCGATCCCCTCCGCTCGGATGCGCGCGGCTTCCGGGCCCGCGGCGTTGTCGTGGTTGTCGATTCTGGCGGCGCCGCGGGTGCGTAACACCAACGATCCGACGTCGTCGCCGCTTAACGGAATGTGCTCGCCGGTGACGGGCATCTTGGTGATCCCCGGCTCGTATCGAACGGCGACTACGCACCCGGTGCCGTCGGCTTCGTAGCGGAGCAGCCCCGCGTTGACCACGTGCAGGCATCGGGCCAGTTCGTCGGCCACCGCCGCAAATACTTCCGGCGGGGTCGCCCCACGCGCGACCAGGATGGCGACCCGGCGCAGCGCGGCCTGCTGCTCCGCGAGCTCGCTGAGCTCGCCATGGCTTGCCTCGACCTGCTGACGGCGTAGATCAGCCTCGGCGGCGCGCGATCGCGCCAACCCCGCGATGGTTGCGGCAGAAAGCGCGACGACCAGGAAGACAGTGACTGAAATCCAGTTCTGCGCCCAGGTCGCGGCGATGCTGCCGCCGGTCGGCAGATGGTGGAAGCACACGTAGACAACGGCGCTGGCCACCGACGTTACCGCCCCCAGCCGGAATCCCCACAATGTGGCGACCACCAGAACGCCCAGCAGGAGGACCACACCGAAGACGTTTCCGGGGGCAGCCCCTTTGAGCAGGTACATCAAGAAGCTCTCCGCCGCAATCAGCAACGCGGCCACCACCAGCCCCAGCGCCATGGGCGGGGCCTTCGGGCGCAACGACAGCGAGAGCACGGGTGCCCGCATGGATGGCGGCACAACCTGCCGATCAGATGAGCCGCGCACAGAAGTCGCGCCCGGCATCCAGCCGGGCAGCCGTGACCGTCTCTGCGTCATAGCGCAAACTCACACATCGATCTTGGCGCACTCGGACGAGGGCCAGTTTGCATCATAACCCGCAACCTCGAGCGCAACAGCGGACGTACCATCGCCGCCAGGTCGGCGTCGACGCTGCTGCCGGGATTAGATGCACATGGAATACGCAGTGCCGCTAGGCTTTAGCTGCATCTCAGCCGGGCCACGAGTGACCAAGGTGTCCGATGGCTTCCGTAGGCCTCAACCGGCGCGTGCGGCCTCCCGCTGGCGTTTCAGATCGACCAGCCAGCGTGAGCGCGTGTTCCGCACCCGGTCGGGAACAGCGACGTTCTCAGCGGCCGGCTGCCCACGATTAATCGCTGCATGCCCTCTGCCTGGGGCCGCACCGGACTCTGAAGCCTGAAGTGGTGCAACACCGTTCGTGACGACATGTGGAGAGGCTCGGCGATCCGTTAGTCGCTTATTCGGGTACGTAGTCGAACTCATCCGGGTTAGGGCCGGTCCTGCCGGCTTCGCCTTCGTCGAGGGCCGAGATCGCAAACATGTCGGAGCTGTCCAGTTCGAAATCAAACAACTCGAAGTTCGACTTCATACGATCCGGCGAGACGGACTTCGGGAAGACGATGTCGCCTCGCTGAATATGCCACCGCAGCACGACTTGGGCCGGTGACTTGCCGACGGCTTTGGCGATTCGCTCGATGACGGGATCACCGAGCACCTTACCCTGAGCGATCGGCGACCATGCCTCGGTCGCGATGCCATGCTCTCGCCCGTAGGCGCGTACCTCTTCGTTTGCAAAGTAGGGATGGATCTCGACCTGATTCACAGCCGGTACTGTGGCGGATTCCTTCGCGAGTCGGTCAAGATGTTCCGGCTGGAAGTTCGACACACCGATGCTGCGGGCGCGTCCGTCTGCGGCGAATTCTTCGAGAACCTGCCAGGTCGAGACGAAGTCGCCGTCGTAAAGCGTTGGCAGCGGCCAGTGGATCAAGAATAAGTCGACGTAGTCGGAACCAAGCGCGCTCAGCGTTCCGTCGAACGCACGCCGTGCGTCGTCGGGCTCGTGGAAGCCGTTGTTGAGCTTGCTGGTGATGAAGACACTGGCGCGGTCCAGCCCTGCCTCGAGGATGCCCTGGCCGACCTCCTTCTCGTTTCCGTACATTTCAGCGGTGTCGATGTGCCGGTAACCGACGTCGAGGGCAGCCTTCACCGCTGCAGCGGTTTTCTCTGGCTTAATCTGAAAGACGCCGAAACCAAGCTGCGGAATGTGCGCGCCGTCATTCAGATCGATTGCGGGAACGTTGCTCATAGTTGGGTCCTCTTCCTCTGATAGTTCTGCCCGGGAGACAAATCGTCTTTACGGGTATTCATTCGCTCGGTGATTGCGGACGGAGAAGGTAGCGACTGGGGTGATATCAGATTTCGCCCAAGGCTGACCGTCCCCTCAACGTTCCCAGACTTTGATGGTCATGCACGCAGCAGCTCCAGCGCGGCGCTCACGCCGCTGGGGTCGATGGGAACTTCGGCGAGCTGCAGCCCCATCTGCACCCCGGCGAGAGTGCCGGCCAGTGTCAGATCATTGAAATGGCCGAGGTGGCCGATCCGGAACGTGCATCCCGCGAGCTTGCCCAGGCCAGCACCGAGCGACATGTCGAAGCGGTCCAGGATGATGTCGCGGACCTT
>JAVROZ010000487.1:0-5362 GCA_032162485.1 Mycobacterium sp. | reverse complement strand
CGCCGCGAACTACGCCTGATCGTGGAGGAGTTCCACGCCCGGATCCCCGACTACGAGCTCCCAGTAGGATTCGAGCCCCGAATCGCCTGGCCCACAGGGACATACCACCTGGAAAGCCTTCCTCTGGTGTTCGAGGGACACGGCAGATGACCAAACTCGAGATCGACTCGAACCGGTGTGTCGGACACGGCCAGTGCTACACCCTGGTGCCTGACCTGATCGAGGACGACGACTGGGGCATCGCCCATGCGCGTGGCGACGGTGACGTGCCGCCCCATCGACTCGAGGCGCTACTTAAGGCCCAAAAGCTCTGCCCAGAACAGGCAGTGCTGCTCACCGGCGATGATCCCCTTCGTGTTGACTGCTAGGTCAAACTGCTCCGTAACTCTCCGCGCGATGTCGAGGAACTCCCCTTAGTCGGTTTCAGCTGGGTGTGGACGCCCCAAGCCGTAGTCCGTGATCTCCTGTGCATTCCAGATCCGATACCGGTGATACATCCGCCGCCGAGGCGGATACGCGTTGCCGAGAATGCTGATCGTGGGGGTCAGGCTCAACACTAGCGCTCCGTCGGCATACATGCCGTCGGAATTGCCACTCGGGGAACCACTTTGGTTGGTTTGCGCCACTGCAGTTCGCAGCTCTGAACCCAATCGATCGTCGGTGATCAGGCGATCAAACAGGTCGGCGAAAGTCCAAGGGGTAGTAAGCACCCACGAGTGGTACGCCCTGGGCAGCGTCACCAGCAATGCCCCGCTGAGAGTTGCAGCGTCGACCGCGGATTCGAGCGGAACGATCTTGTCCAGCTCGCCGTGAATGATGACCACACGGCTGCCTGCAGCTCGAAGTGCCGTCAGTGCGGTCGCACTGTCATCCGCTCGCGCGATCGCCGACGCCGCCGAGGCGAACATGCCCGGATGGCTGGCCGTGTTGAAGAACAGCCTGCTCAGCGTGCGCAGGTAGCGGAGGTGATCGAGTCTGCGCAGTCCTACTCGGTCGAGGATGGTGTCGCTGATCGCTACGGCAAGCGCGGCACCGGTCTTCACGGGGGAGGCGATCCGCATCCGCGACGCATCGAACGCGCCGCCGACCGCGGGATCGATGAGGACCACGGCGAGTGCGCGTTCTGGATGGCGTGCCGCGAGCTCGGCTGCGGTGCGACCACCCATGCTGTGGCCGACGAGAACGGCGCGACCGATGCCGAGCCCCTCCAGAATCTGTTCGGTGACGGCGATTCTGTGCGCGAATGTGTGCTCACCGCGCCGGGGTGCAAAGCTCTGCCCGTGACCGGGAGCGTCGATCGCGACGACGAGAAACCCCAGCTGCGGTAGGCGGCTGAGCAGTTTCAAGTACACCTGCCGGTTCATTCCGATGCCGTGGAAAAAGATCAGCGGAACCCCGTGGCCGCCCACCGACACACCGACCCGCCGGCCATCGCCCAGTTCGATTATGTGGTGAGCGAATCGAATTCGCGCGCCGGACGGTGCGCGCGTGGTTGAGTTCGCCGGACTGACCGATTTCATCTGGATTCACTTCCTCGCGGTCGTTATTGCGCATCCAGCAGGGCGGCTAGGTGACGATGCACACCATCGACGATGGTGTCGGGATCCGGGACGAGGTCGGCGAGGGCGGTGAAGCCGAAGTCCAGGGTGTCACCGTAGCTGAGGCAGTGGATGAACAGACCGATACCAGCACCGACCATGGTGCGTCCGTAGAGGTGGGTTATCTCGGCCCCCGCGATGTACAGCTTTTCCTTTGGGCCGGGGATGTTCGATACGACGAAGTTCGCGATCGGCGGGACCGCTTCGATTACCGGGGTGTTTACCAGCAGGCCGACCGCGAGCCACGCGCCGGTCGGCAGGGCGTCGATGAGTCCCATCACATGGCTGACGGTGCCGGTCGGCTTTCGACTGCTTCGATTCGCATCGGCTTCGTGATTGTCCCGCGCCGGCTTGCTTTTCTGCGCCAGGTCCGACACCGCCCGAAGTCGTTCCACGGCATCAGCGATGTCGGGGATCGCCACCATCATGAATGCGAAATGATTGCCGCTGGCGGCTTCGGCTGATTCGTCGCGTATGTTCACCGGGCCTGCGATACGCAGCGGCTCGTCGGGCAACTCGCCACGGTCGCGCAGGTAGTCGGCGACCGCGGCGCTGGTCACCGACAGCACTACGTCGTTCAGCGTCACCCCGAACTTGTCCTTGGCTCGCTTCACGTCCGCCATCGACAGCGAGGCGACCGCAAGCGAACGCTTGGAGCTGTTGGTCAACCGGTTCAACAGGTTCCGGGGAGCTGACGGCTTGTCGGCCTTGCCGTCCGCCGCCGATGGCGATGTCTGGTCGGCGTTGGATCCCGAACGCCCTGCACCAGATATTCGAGACACGAGGCCCTTGGCCAATGGCACGGCGATGGGAATGCTGCGCTGCACGAGCTTGATCGGTGCCAGTACCTGATCGGGCAGTGAACGAACCAGCATCTCGACCGCAGACGGCACCCGTTCGCCGGTGATCTTGCACGCGGTCAGTTCGGGATCCATCGGCAGCGGTTCGGTATCGAAAAGTTCAGCCAACATCTCCGTGCCCCCGACGCCGTCGATCATGGCATGGTGCAACCGCATCAGGACCGCGGCCGACCCGTCGGCGAGCCCGTCGATGTAGTACATCTGCCATAGCGGGCGGCCCCGGTCCAGCGGCTCGTCAACCAGCGTCACTGCTAACTCGCACAGCGCCCCCAGATCGTAGGGTGCCGGGGCCCCAAGATGTTTGAGGTGCCGGTCAATTGTGAAGTCGGGATCCGCGATCCAGTGTTCGTGGCCGGCCCCGAGCGGTGCGGACACGGCGCGGCGGGTGAAGACCGGCATCTTTGGTAGTCGGGCCCCCATCTCTGCGCGGAACCGCGCGAAGTCGTGTTGGTCGGGCGCGGTGGAGGGATCGAGCATCAAGATGCCGAACATGTCCATCTGCAGCCTGTCGGTCTCGACATTGATGAACATCCGGTCGAGCCCGTTCATCTGCTTCATCGGGAAAACCCTTCCTCTGCAGCCCGACTGGCATGAACTGCACGTTCGACCGCCTGCCTCGGCATGTCGGTTTGCTGGCCAATGCGAGCCAGTAGCGCGGCGTGAGCGGCCACATCGGCGACCAGTTGCCGGCGTGCGACGTCTCGGTGGTTCTCACCGCCGTCCCGGTCGACATCCGCGGTGAGTCGGGCGACATCGCGCTCCACCCGGTCGACTTCCTCTGCATAGGTGCGGCGTAGCAACACGGCGCGGAGGCGTCCGACGTGATCCGGCGTTTCGCGAGATATTCGCCACGGCAGTGTGAATGTCTTTTTGCCCAGAGTGACGACGCCGTGAGAAGCGCGAGCCATGTCTTCGAGGGCATCCCGGCTCGACCACGCGCACGAGAATCCCCACTCCTCGCGGAGTCGGGTGGTGTCGACGATCGGCATGTACAGCAGGCCCCCGATCTCGCCGGGCGCCAACTCGCTGACTCCCAGCTTCCAGGCGGCGCCGACCGCCCTTTGCAGGATCCGTTCAGGCACTCTGATGAGTGGGCGACCGATGACAGCGGCGATCTCTCGCATCGTGAGACTGCCTGCGCCGGTGATGTTCACCGCACCGGACCGGGAATGCGACACCGCGTCGGCGGTGAACCGTGCTACGTCATCGGTGTGCACGAACTGCTGGCGCCGGTCCGGGTCGGGCACCGGCAGTGCAGGACTGGAGAAGAACCGGAAGATGGTGTTGTCGACGTCGCGTCCGGCGATGATGCCTGCACGCACCACCACGGCATCGACGCCGCTGCGGTCGATCATGTCTTCGGCCGCCTTCTTGTGCGCGGCGTAGAAGTGCTCGGGCGGTGGTCGCCGCTCGTCGTTCTCGGTGAGCATCGGGGGATGACCCGGCACCGCCCCGTACGCGAGTACCGACGACGAGAACACCAGACGCTTGCAGCCGGTTGCGCCCATGGCATCCAAGATGTTTCGAGTTCCGCCGAGATTGATCTCCTTCGTCTCGGCTTCGGTTTTGAGCGGAGCGACCACCCACGCCAAGTGGACAATTGCGTCGCATCCGGCCACCGCATTGCTCACCGCCTGCGCGTCGCGGACGTCTCCTGCCTCGAACTCGACGCCATCGACGAGTTTCCGCGGTTTGTTGCGGGCCATGGCCGCCACGTCGTGGCCCTCGGCGATCAGGCGCCGGCACACGGCGCGGCCGAACGGCCCTGTCGCGCCGGTGACGAGGACTCTCATCGGATTCCGCCAGTAACTTCCTGCAATCGGGCGGTGCTCAGCGCCGCCCTGGTGCTCGCCTCGTCGGTCTGCACCACGATCTGGGCGCCGACGGGTTCGCCGTCGACGAGCAGATTAAGGAGTTCGTCGTCATCGTCGGAGGGGTTGGCCAGGAATCGCGCGCCCCCCGAGTCCAGACGACCCACGATGATTCCGACCGGACCCGACTTCGTGTGGCGCACAGTGTATGTCTCTATGCGCGCCGAACCTTGAGGAGCCCGCGCGACCTCGGCGACGGGCCGAGCGTTCAGCTCGGACTGGAGTGCGGCACATCGGTCGGCGCGCCAGGTGCGCGGTGTCGTCGAGTAGACGCCGACCGAATACTTCGACAGTATGCCACCATTGGCGCCCACCAGTCCGCGGGAGCCCGGCCGGTCGCGCACCGCGCGCACGGTCTCGGCGATGGCGTGCATCGAGTAGTTGTTGCCCGCTCCGCCGAAGTAGGGCAGCCCACCGGTCAAGGTCAACCCGCGCGGATCGTCTGCTGAGACGCCGATGCCGTCGCATACGTTGGAGACCGCGATCGGAAAGCAGCTGTAGAGGTCGAACGTGGTGATGTGCTCGATGTCGATTTGGGCGACCCGCAGGGCCTCCTTTGTGGCGGCGACGGCTGAGGGTGCCCGGCTCAGATCGGGACGGTCAAGCAGGTTGGCTTCGTGCAGGTCGGCATGGCCGTGCAGGAACACCCAACAATGCTGTGGCACAGCGAGCTCCACCGCGGCACCCACCGACATGATCAACACGGCGGCACCCTGGTTCACCTGATCGCGCGCGACCAGCAAGCGCGGGTACGGGTCGGCGATCATCCGGTTCGAAGTGGTGATCGCCGCCAGTTCTGGGGCACCGCGCTCGACGGGCGAGGCGGCGAACGGGTTGGCAGCTGCGACGCCCGTGAAGGGCGCAAACAGCTCGGCCATCTGGTTGCGGTAGTGGTCGCGAGTCAGTCCGAGCCGAGCCCGGCGGGCATTCTCCAGCAGTCCGTATTGAGAGGGCGCGTCGACCAGACCATGGGTCCGGTAGTCGGCGCCGCCCATGCCTTCCAATCCGTACCCGCGGTCGTCGAGTTGCCCGT
>JAVROZ010000486.1:0-3601 GCA_032162485.1 Mycobacterium sp. | reverse complement strand
CGTCGACATCTGCTGTGTGACTGCGTCAATGACGGCGGGGTGTCGATGACCGAGGACGTTGACGGCGATACCGCCGAGCAGATCGACATAGGTCTTGCCGTCCACGTCAGTGACGACGGCTCCATCGCCACTGGCCAATGCCATCGGCGGCGTACCGTAGTTATTCATCATCACCGCTTGCCAACGCTGTTGCACTGCTTCTGTCCGTGTCACCAGCGCCGCTCCTTCCCATCGCTTCGTCCCCCGCAAGCGGGAAGTGCCCCCACTGCATCGTCGGCGGCGCGTGTCATACCGGCACCACCTTGGTACCGGTTCCCGCCTGGGTGAACAGCTCTACCAGCACACAGTGTTCGACACGCCCATCAATCACATGGGCGCTGGGTACACCGGCGGTAACGGCCCGCAGGCACGCTTCGACTTTGGGAATCATGCCCGCTTCCAGCCTGGGGAGCAGTTGCGCCAATGTGGCCGTATCGATTTCACTGACCAGTGAAGTGCGGTCGGGCCAGCCGGTGTACAAGCCCTCGACATCGGTAAGCATCAACAGCTTTTCCGCCCCCAGGGCTTCGGCCAGTGCCGCCGCAGCGGTGTCGGCGTTGATATTGTGGACCACCCCGTCGACATCCGGCGCCAGGGTCGACACCACCGGAATCCGTCGTGCGGCAATCAGATCCAGCACAGCCGCGGTGTTGACCAGTTCGACGTCGCCAACCAGGCCGATGTCGGTGTCCACGCCGTCAACGGTGACGCTGCGCCGTACGGCAGTGAACAACTGCGCGTCCTCGCCCGTGATGCCCACTGCATATGGGCCGTGCGCGTTAATGAGATTGACCAGCTCGCGACCTACCTGCCCGAACAACACCATCCGCGCCACGTCGAGCACTTCGGGTGTGGTAACCCGGAATCCGCCTTTGAAGTCACCTTCGATCCCGAGCCGCCGCAGCATCGCGGTGATCTGTGGTCCGCCGCCATGCACGACCACGGGATGGATTCCGCAGTTGCGCAGAAACGCCATGTCGGCGGCAAAGGCTTTGCGCAGCGATTCGTCGGTCATTGCGTTGCCCCCGTACTTCACCACGACGATCTTGCCGTGCAGCTGCTTGAGCCACGGGAGGGCTTCGGCCAACACCTGCGCCTTGACCTGGGTGGGCAATGATTGGGTGTCGATGCTCATGAGCTGTAGGCCGAGTTCTCTTCAACGTAGGCGTGCGACAGGTCGGTAGTGCGGATGACGGCCTGACCGTCGCCGAGGGCGAGATCTACGACGATGTCGATGTCCGCCCCCGACAGGTCCACTTGGCGCGCGCCGGGAGCGCCAACTCCGTCGCGATACACCACCGAATCGTTGAACGACACAGTAATTCGGTCGACGTCCAAGCTGATCGGTGCCATGCCGACAGCCGCCAGCACCCGACCCCAGTTCGGGTCTGATCCGAACACTGCGGTCTTCACCAGGCTGTCGCGTGCGATGACCCGCGCTGCCGTCAGTGCATCGTCCTCAGTCGCGGCGCCAGTCACGATGACATTTACGCGTTTGGTCACACCCTCGGCGTCAGCCTGCAACTGGGCGCACAGGTCATTGCAAACATTTACCACCGCGTTGTCGAGATCGGCTTGGGGCGGGGCGATTTCACTCGCCCCCGAGGCCAGCAACAAGACGGTGTCGTTGGTGGAGCAAGTTCCGTCAATGTCGAGCCGGTCGAATGTTAGCGCGGCGGCGCGTCGCAGCGCTTGCTCGAGAGCTGGCGCTTCGGCGACCGCATCGGTGGTGATCACACACAACATGGTGGCCAGCGATGGCGCCAGCATGCCCGCGCCTTTGGCCATACCACCGACCGTCCAGTTGTTGCGGTGGTGAAGCGCAACCTGTTTGGGGACGGTGTCGGTGGTCATGATTGCTCGTGCGGCGTCGTCGCCGCCGGTCAGCCCGCCATGCATCTCGTGCACGATGCCACTTACGCCGGCGAGGACCTTCGCCATCGGCAGCCTGTCACCGATCAGCCCGGTCGAGCAGACGGCTACTTCGATGGCCCCGGTCTCTGATCCCCAGTCCGACAACGCCGCGGCGACCGCCTCGGCTGTGGCGTGGGTGTCCTGGAAGCCCCCCGGACCGGTGCACGCATTGGCGCCACCCGAATTGAGGATCACCGCCCGCAGTCGCCCCGTGGTCAGCACCTGCTGGGTCCACAGCACTGGGGCAGCCTTCACCTTGTTACGTGTCAGCACTCCCGCCGCCGCATAAT
The DNA here is from genome assembly GCA_032162485.1 of Mycobacterium sp. Lineage (GTDB taxonomy): Bacteria > Actinomycetota > Actinomycetes > Mycobacteriales > Mycobacteriaceae > Mycobacterium. The sequence goes on along the minus strand of JAVROZ010000486.1, from coordinate 1,358 downwards.
CGGGCCCCTCATTGAAGATAAGGGCCAGGTCGGGGGCTCCGGATGCCTTGATACCGGCGGCAATACCGGCGGCTCGGAAGCCAGCCGGGGCGGTGACGCCCTGCGCACGCAGCATTCTCGTCTCGTCGGTGTAGGTCATGGCGCCACTCCCACCACCGAAAGCCCTTCGGTCTCCGGCCAACCCAGCGCCAGGTTCATCGACTGGACCGCAGCACCTCCGGTGCCTTTGACCAGGTTGTCGATTGCGGCGATCGCCACGAACGTTGCGGCATCCTGGTCCACGGCGACGGCGATGTGCGCGGCGTTGCTACCGATAACTGAACCGGTACGCGGCAACTGCCCGTCGGGCAATAGATACACGAAGGGCTCGGCGTCGTAGGCCTTTTCATAGGCAACTCGTATTTGAGAGATCGATGCACGAGTTCGCGCAGTGCACGTGGCCAGGATGCCGCGAGACGTCGGGATCAGCACGGGAGTAAATGACACCGTCACGTGACGGTCGGTAACGGCTTGCAGTCCCTGCACGATCTCAGGGGTATGCCGGTGGGCGCCGCCGATGTTGTAGGCCCGCGCCGACCCAATGACCTCGGAGCCGAGCAAGTCGGCCTTGGCTACCCGACCCGCACCGGAGGCGCCGCTGACGGCGACGACGGTGACAGCCGGTTCGATGAGATCCTCAGCGACGGCAGGCAACAGAGCGAGCAGCGCGGCCGTCGGATAGCAGCCCGGTACGGCGATACGGCGCGCGCCCCGTAGATCGTCCCGTCCGCCGGGCAACTCCGGCAACCCGTACGGCCAGCTTCCGGCATGCTGGGAGCCGTAGAAGCGCTCCCAAGCTGCGGCATCGTCAAGACGAAAGTCCGCACCGCAGTCGATAATCAGGGTTTCAGGGCCGAGTTGTTCGGCTAGAGCCGCCGAGTGACCGTGCGGTAAACCAAGAAACACCACGTCATGGCCGCGAAGCGCGGCAAGTTCGGTGGGTTCGACAACCCGCCCGGCCAGTGGAACCAAGTGCGGGTGATGCTCACCGAGGGCGCTGCCGGCGCTCGACGCCGCCGTCAACGCACCGATTGTCAGCCGATTGTCCGCATACGCCGGATGCCCGAGCAGCAGGCGGAGGATCTCCCCACCCGCATAACCGGTCGCACCGGCAACCGCAACCCTCATCGCGTCGACCATCCGGCGATTCTGCATGATTATGCATTAGATTGCAAATTAATTCTGCGGTCGGTACGATCCTCGCCGCCCACCAAGCCGGGCGGGATTCCGCCCCACCGCCCGTTGCCGCACCCGTCTAGGCGATCGAGTTCGCCAGCTCCGCGGGCGCGAAGCTCAGCAACGCGGGGATGAGCCGCCGG
>JAVROZ010000485.1:0-6814 GCA_032162485.1 Mycobacterium sp. | reverse complement strand
TCCGCGGATCACCGCCACCGCAGCGTCGATGTCCAGGTGGATGGTCATCAAGCCGGCCACCAGATGGCGCCGCGCCGCCACCTTCTCCAGTCGATACTCGCTGCGGCGCAGCACCACCGAGTCGCGCAGATGTAGGAATGCGGCTATCAGTTCACGCACCGACCACCAACGCGGCACCCGGTCCTCGTCGAGCGCAACCAGGCTGGCGGCGAACGTCGACTCCAGCGGGGTCAGGGCAAGTAGCTGCTCGCGGATGGTCTCGGCGCTGTGGCCCCGTTTGGCGGTGACCACGATGCGAAGCCCGTTACGGCGGTCGGTCAGATCGGACATGTCGGCCACGCCGGACATCTCGCCGGATTCAACCAGCGCCCGAATCCGTTCTTGCACGGTATTACTCGCGACCCCGGGCGGCAGCTCGGTCACAATGACGTTCTTGCCGTCCACCGACACCGTGCCGCGTACCGTGAGCTGCCCGCGCCCGGTGGTGATGTACTCCCGCAGCCCGGCCGTGCCCACCACGGTGGCACCGCAGCCCCAGTCCGGGCCGGGGATGAGTTTCATCAACCTGTCGTCGGTGATGTTCGGGGTCTTCAGCAGCGCCCGGCAGGCGGCCATGATCTCGCGCGGATTGTGCGCGGGCACCTTGGTGGCCCAGCCCTCGGCGATGCCGACGGCACCGTTGCAGAGCAGCACCGGCCACTGCGCGGGCAGTACCGTCGGCTCGATCCATTCCCCGTCGAACGTCGCGACCATCGGCACCGCGTGGTCGTTGAGTTCGGCGGTCAATGCCGCACCGGGCGCCGACAGCCGCATCTCGGTGTAACGATCGGCGGCGGGGATGTCGCCCTGGATGCGGGGGAAAGCACCCTGTCCGTCAATGACTTTCACGCGCTGGAACTCGGCGGCCATCAACGCTGCTGCCCCGTACATCGACGCGCCGCCGTGCGGGTGCAGGTTGCCGGTGACGGCCGAGCAGACCTTGGACGACTTCTGCGGCTTGTTTCCTGGCAGCAGTCGGGAGTCGTGCATCTGATACAGCAGGCGGCGCTGGCCTGGCTTGAGCCCGTCGAACGCGGACGGGATGGCGCGGTCGCTGACGCTGTAGAGCGCGAAGGTCAGCTGGTAGTGGTTCCAGTAGTCATCAGCGCTCTGGTCGAGCACTAGATCCGGATTCTGCTCAGGAACGTCCAGGGTGGCGGTCACAGTGTTTCTCCTACGTCAGGTCGAGAGCGGCGGTGTCGACGCGGGAGGCGACATCGGCCATCCACGTGCGCCGGCCCTCTGGCGGCCCACCGAACAGGGTGTGATGCAACTTTGGGTCGCCGTCTTCGAGATGTACCCGAATGACGGTGCGCCGCTGCGGATCCAGCACGGTGTGCCAGAAGTCGTCGGCATCCATCTCGCCGAGACCCTTGTTGCGTTGCACCTCCACCTTGCGTTTGGAGGTGGCCTTCATCTGGGCAACCGCGGCATCGCGCTCGGACTCGTCCTGGCAGTAGACCCGCTGCTGGCCGTCCTTGACCACGAACAGTGGGGGCAAGGTGACGTAGACCATCCCGGCCTTGACGAGGGGCCGGTAGAACTCCAGGAACATGGAGATGAGGCTCGAGTTGATGTTGCCGCCGTCGGGGTCGGCGTCGGAGGCGAACAGGATCCGGTCATACCGGCAGGACTCCGGATCGCAGTTGTCCCGCACCCCGCAGCCCAGGATCCGCTCGATCGAATCGAACTCGTCCTTGACCCTGGCCTTGCTGATGGTGAACCCATAGACGTTGGGCGGCTTGCCTTTCAACGGGAAGGCAGCCTGGAAGGTGGCGTCACGCGCTGCCTTGATGGTGCCCAGTGCGGAATCGCCCTCGCACAGGAACAGCTCGGCACCCGACCCGCGTCCGGTTTCCCGACTGGGCAGCAGCTTCGGCGGCAGCGACAGGTTCGTTCCAAGGCCCTTGGCCTTCGATGCCGCCCTGGACCGGGCCTTGGCTCCTTCGGCGCTGCGCCGCGCCCTGGCTGACTCCAGAGCCAACGTGGTCCACAACGACACGGCGTCTGCGTTGCCGGGGTTGGCAGCCCAGATGGTGACGCTGCGCGCAACATCCGGGGCCATCGCCACGTTCAGTGAGCGCGAGGATACGGCGGTCTTGGCTTGAGAGTCCCATGCCACGTCGGGTGCGCGAGTGTCCACCGCGAGTGCGGTCACTGCGGCGAAATCCTGTGCCTCCGGGCCGTCTTCGCCCTTGGCCAGGCCCAGGTCGCGGATGCGGGACGCCCGATCGGCCAGTGCTTCAGACAAGCCCTTCACTGCGGCGGTGAGATGGGATCCGCCGCCGGGGGTGCGCACGGTGTTGCAGAACGCGGCGACGGTGGCCGGTTCGGCGGGGCCAGCGGTCAGGGACCAGCGAAACGGGGTCGGACCGCGGCCCGTGGTGTACTCGCCGCGGCCCTCCACCACGGCACGCACGCCTGGCACGGGAGCGCCAGCGGCCGCACACATGAGGTCCAAGAGGGTATCGGTGCCCCAGGGGCCGCTGAACGGTTCGAGCAACTCGGGCCGGACGTCCTCGCCGGGCCAACCTTCGTCGATGACGTCGAGGTGCACGCCTGGAGACATCCGGGCAGCGGCGTGCGCCCGCAGCAATACCTCGTTGACGTCCACGCTGGAATCCGGCACGACGGCCGCGTCGAACAGGATGCGCACCGTGGTGCCGTGCGCGTCGGGCTTTCGGTTGCCGGTGCCGCGCAACCTTTGTGCGTCGGCGCGGGTGAACGGAGCGTCAGGGTCGAAGTCCTTGCCATCGAACACGCCGGGGTAGCCGCCGCCGAAGCTCTGCAGATAGGTCTTTCCTGCCCGGCGCACCGTCACGTCGGTGCGTGCGGAGATGAATACCGCTGCCGCGGCACCGATTCCGTTCAGGCCCGCACCCGTGCTGGCAGCGTCGGCGTGTACGGAGAACTTCCCGCCCGCCCGTGCGGTTCCGAGCGTCTTGACGATGCCGTTCTTCCCGTTCACCGGATCAGAGTCAACGGGCAGGCCGCGGCCGTCGTCGGCAACGCTGACCGAGCCGTCGGCGTGCAGGGTGATGGTGACGCATGCCCCACCGTGGTTGGGTTCGGCAACCTCTTCGATGGCGTTGTCCACGATCTCGCGCAGCGCGGTGTTGAGGACATCGAGGCCCAGGTTCACCGCCGGCCGCAGGCGTGTGTGCTGGACATCGTCGAGCTCGGTTAAGTCGGCGGCGGTGTAACTCACTGATCGTCCTTTCCATCGATGCCGGGAGGGGTGCCGGAGGAATCGTAGATGGCCGGCCTGACATCGTTGTCCGCCCTGTCGGCGTGTGCGGGGCCCTCGTTGCGGTCAAGGGTAGGTGTCGGAACCCGGGTCTCGAGGGTTCGACAGGCCGTTCAGCCCCGCTCCCGACACCGGCCGCGGCAGCGGCCTCGACCTGACAGAGTGACTTCGTGTCCGACGACGAATCAGTCCGTGCCTTGCTGGCCCGTCTGGGTGCCGCGATGGTGGCGACGGGCCAGCCGGTCTGCGACGTCGAGGACGAGTTGGCCGGAGTGGGCGCCGCGCTGGGCTATCCCGACGTGCAGATCGCGGCGTCGCCGACCGGGGTCATTCTCAACCTGGCCAGCGGTGCCGCCGCGACCTTCGAGTCGGTCAATGGTGGACTGCGGCTCGACCAAGCCGCCGAGGTCCGCACCATCCGCCATCGGCTGTTGCAGTCCACCCTGACGGTGTCTCAGGCCACTGAGGAGTTGCGCAATCTGCGCGACCGGCCGCCCCGCTACCCGGCGTGGTTGGCCAACCTCGGCTGGATCGCGACCGCCGTAGGGATCGCCTTGATCCTTCAGCCCGGCGGCGCCAACGTCGCCTTCGCTGCGGTCGGGGCGGTCGTGGTGGTGGCCCTGTTCCGGCTGGGGCAGCGGTTCGGCCTGATCGCGACGCTGTTGCCTGCGCTTGCGGCATTCCTGTTGGCGTGCGGTGTCTTTGCCGCTGCGAATGCGGACTTGCTGGACGGACCGCTGCGGACCCTCCTCCCGCCGCTGGCCGTGCTGTTGCCCGGGGCGTTGATCGTCACCGCGATGTCGGAGCTGGTCGCGGGCGACATGGTGGCCGGCACGTCGCGGTTGACGTTCGGGCTCGTCCAGCTGCTGCTGTTCACCCTTGGCATCGTCGCGGCGAGTCACGTGGTCGCCGTACCTGCGGGCAAGTTGACCAACATCCGCGTCGACACGCTCGGGTGGTGGGCCGCGCCATTGGGGCTGATTCTGATCAGCGTCGGGATCGGGGTTCTGGAGAGTCCACCGGTGCGGCTGCTGCCATGGATCACGGTGGTCTTGGTCCTCGCGTTCGGCGCCCAGAGTTTCGGTCAACACGTTGGCGGTGCGGTGCTCGGCAGTTTCTTGGGCGCGGTCGCCGCCAGCTTGGGTGCGTCGGTCGTCGAGGCCGTCGTTCCGAATCTGCCGCGGCTGGTGGTCTTTCTGCCGGCGTTCTGGCTGCTAGTGCCTGGCAGTCTTGGTCTGCTGTCCGCTACCGCGCTGATCGCCAACCCCGACGGTGGCGGGGCGAACGCGGCTGGGGTGGCCTCGGTGGTCTGTGCGATCGCGGCCGGGTTGTTGGTCGGGGAGGCTGTCGCGCGGTCCTTCGGCGGCGCCCTCCGCAGGGTGCGGATGACCTGACGGCGCGCCTACAGTCGGCCGGCCACGAAGCTCGCGGCTTGCGCCGCCATACCGTTTGCAACATAGGAGCCGTGAGCGGCGGTGGGTGGTCCAGGGGGAGCGCCATTGCAGATCGTGTCGCCAGGCGCACACAGGTCGATGGTCTTCGGAACGTAGAGCGGGCCAATGGTGATCTGCGGGGCTCCGGAGTCGCCCAGAAACCGATTCGACGGCTTGCCGAACAAGGTCACTGCGGCCACGTGGTCGGCTACCTCGGGCGGCATGGGTGGAGGCACGAACGCGGCAGGGACTCCGGGAGGCACGTCGGGCGAGGTGACGAAGCCCGCAACCGCCGCGCCCTGCGAGAACCCGCCAAGCACGATCCTGGTGCTGGGACAGTCCGCGGCCGTTGACTGGATGTGGTTGCTCGCATCCCTGATGCCGTCGATGACGCTCATGGCGAACTGCAGAGGGTCGCCAAAGTCGTCACTGGCGGCGTAGTTGACGGCGTACGCGTCGACCGACCGCGCACCAGTCTTCGAGCGCAACGCATCAACGAAGCCCTGCCCGATCCCGCCGACGCCGGGCGGCTCGTCGGTGCCGCGGGCGAACACCACTTCGACGTCGGGGCACGGTTGCGCATGCGCCGGCGGGGCCGCGGTGCCCAACAGCGCCCACGTGGCAATGAGAGTCGCGACGAACGCACGGATCATTGGGCCGACAAGCACTCCAACCGGCCGTCTCTTGGTGTCGATCAAGACCGCTTCGCCTTCCATCCCCCGCGCCTCCCCGACGATGTTACGCAGCGCCGCGACGTTCGGCAGCGCCGCTGGAATGGGTGGCCGCGCACGCGCGGAGTCCGCCGGTCGGTCAACGGGTCGGCCTCAGTGCCCTCGGCCCGAGACGATGTCGGCCATCGTCGCGATCGGCGAGGTACTGTGCCTGCCGCGCGACTCCGCTCGGTCGGCTGCGTAGTAAGCCGCATACATCGCTTGGACGGCGATGTACCGAAGCGGCTCCGGTTCCCACTTGCGCACCCGGTGGTTGACCCACGGTAGTTCGGTGAGCGGCGATGAAGACTTCAGTATGAGGTCGCGCAGGGTGCGGCCTGCGAGGTTGGTCGACGTCACGCCGGTCCCCACGTAACCGCCCGCCCAGCCGAGCCCAGTCGAGGGATCGAGCCCCACCGTCGCCGACCAATCACGCGGAACGCCAAGCACTCCCGACCAAACGTGTTCCACCGACGCGTTGGCCGTCGAGGGAAAGAACCGGGTCAGGATGGTGCGCAAGAGCCCGACGGTCTTTGGGTCGGTCGCCCCGTCGGCGTCGGTGCCCGAGCCGTACCGGTAGGGCGCGCCCCTTCCGCCGATGGCGATGCGGTCGTCAGCCGTGCGCTGGGCGTACATGTAGGCGTGGGCCTGGTCGCCGAGCGTCTCGTAACCGTTCCACCCGATCTGCGCCCAGGTCTCGGCCGATAGGGGTTCGGTGACGATGAGTGAGGAGTTCATCGGCAACCACGTCCGCCGAAGGCCGTCGATCCGAGCGGTGAAACCCTCTGTGGCCCTGACGATCGTGTCAGCAGTGACCGTGCCGGCGGCCGTCACCGCCTGGTGCGGGCGAATCTCGTTGACCCGGGTGCCTTCGAAGATCTCGACGCCCAGCGACTCGACGACCCTGGCGAGCCCCGAGGCGAGTTTGGCCGGGTGCAGCCGTGCGCAGTGCGGGTGCCACATCGCCCCCGTCGTGCCATGCACGTTGATGCGGGCCGTTGCCTCTGCCGCGCTAAGGAGTTCGACGTCGGTCATCGGCCACGTGTGGGCCTCGGCTGCGGCGCTCAGCAAGCGGGTCTGCTGGGCGGCGTTGGTGGCAACGGTGAACTCGCCGCCCTTGATCAGATCGCAGTCGATGTTCTCCGCGCCGGTGACCCGGATGACCTCGTCGACGGACTCGTTCATCGCAGTCTGCCAGCGCCCAACGGCCTCTCGCCCGTGCGACTTGAGGTGTGCACCACGGCCGCCGGTGATGTCGTTGGTGAGCCAGCCACCGTTGCGGCCCGACGCGCCGAAGCCCGCGAAGCGCTGCTCCAGCACGACGATCCGCAACTGGGGCGCCGCCTTCTTGAGGTAGTAGGCGGTCCAGAGACCGGTGTAACCCG
>JAVROZ010000484.1:0-3592 GCA_032162485.1 Mycobacterium sp. | reverse complement strand
AACGGCGGAACGTCAGTGAACGGCGTCTCGGCGCCGATCTCGGAGTACGTGATGCCCGAGGGTGGTCGGCCCTACTAAGCGTCGGGCGCGTCAGTCGGGGGTGTTGCCCGCGTTCATCTTCAGCGCGGCATTGACGTTGGCCTGCCGGTCCTCGCCGGCACCCTTCGCCGCGGCCTTCTTCCGCCTTGCCACGACGGTGCTGACCGCACCGTTGAGCGCCGAACCCAGCGGGAACCCGAGGTAATGGGTAAGAAAGACGGCCATCTCTTTCAGCTCAGTCTCGGTGAGTTCTTCGTTGAGCAGCGCGGCGTTGATTTGGATCTCGGCCAGGTCTCGACTTCCGGCGGCGGTCACCGCGGTCAGCGTCATGATGCGCTTGTCCCGCATGGACAACCCCGGTCGGGACCAAATGTCGCCGAACAAATGGTCGACAGTGAGGTCGAAGTACGGGTCCCCTTCGATGTTGGGCATCTCCCAGCCGTAGACCTCGTTCATTTTCTCGAGGCCTTTGCGCCGCTGTTCGTCCATTACTTCTCTTTCTCTTCGTGCGGTACCCCCAGGCCGGCGGCCAGCCGTTCGTAGGCAATCTTGGCCAGGGGGAGGTCGACCGATACCGCCTCGCCCAAGGCCAGCGCCAGGCTCAGATCCTTCTCGCCGAGCCCGCGGGTGTGCAGAAAGGGCTGGTACAGGAAGTTATCCGGCTCAAGGTCCTTCATGTCTTCACGCACCATGATCGCCCCCGGGCCGCTGGTGAGCGCGTCGGTGTGGCGCACCACCCGGCCTAGTGCCTGCAGGTCCAGCCCGGCCGCCTCGGCGAGTTTCATTGCCTCACACGCCGCGACATAGGAGGTGAAGGTCAACATGTTGCGGGCCAGCTTCATTCGGGTGCCCGCGCCGGGCTCACCTGCATGGATAACCATCGACGCCCAGTGTTTGAATGCCGGCTTGATCCGCTCGTAGACCTCACGCTCGGCGCCGACCATCGTGGCGAGCTCACCCTTCGCCGCGGCCGCGGCCCCGCCACTGACTGGCGCGTCGACAATATGGATGCCTTGTTCTTTAAGTTCGGCAGCGAGTTCGACAGCAGTAGTGTCGCTGATGGTCGAGTGGATCGCGATGACGGTGCCGGGCTTGGCGTTGGCGGCCAACTCACGGACCACCTCTCGCACCTGGGCGTCGTTGAGGACGGTGATATGGATGATGTCGGCTGCGGCGACGTCGGCGATACTGTCGGCCAGGGTGGCGCCCTTCTCGACCAATGGCGTCATCGCTTCGGCACGGATGTCGTAAACCGTTACTCCGCCGGCCCATTCGGTCATCTTTGTGGCCATCGGTGCACCCATATTGCCCAATCCGATGTAGCCGAGCTTCACTGCGTCAGCCATCTGCGCCGCTCCTCCTCATCGCTTCGCTCTGCATCGTCGCCGGCGGGAGCCATCTGCGCCGCTCCTCATCATCGCTTCGTCGGCGGGTGGAATTCATGGTCGGAATATCTGTCCGCCGTCAACGTTGAAGATCTGCCCGGTGATCCAGGATGCCTGGTCGCTCAGCAGGAACAGAGCCATGCCCACCAAGTCATCGGGCGTACCCATGCGCGACAACGGAAGGCCCTTGACGATGTCGTCGACGATCTCCTTGGGGGTGGTGGTCCGGTTTGCCTCGGTGTCGATCGGGCCGGGTGCAATCGCGTTGACACGGATGTTCTGGCCGCCCAGTTCGCGCGAAAGCTGTTGAGTCAGACCGTTGATGCCGACCTTGGCCAAGCCATAATAGTTCGCGTACAGGTAAGCCGCCGTGGATGACTGGTTGATGATCGCCCCACCGCCGCGCTTCGCCATTTTCTTGTACACCGCGCGGGTGCACCATAGTGCGCCGTCCATGTTCACGCTCATGAACCTCTTGTAGTACTCAGGGTCCACGGTGAGCAGGAAGTCTATTTTCATCCCGCCGAAGATCGCGGCGTTGTTGATGAGGTAGTCGATGCCACCGAGCTCAGCCAAGGTGCGGTCCGCCATCGCCTTGGCCGACGCCGGGTCGGAGACGTCGACCGGAACGCTGATCGCGGTGCCACCGTCGGCGACAATCTGCTTGGCCACCGCTTCGGCCGCCTCGGCGTTGATGTCAGCCACGACGACGGCCGCGCCCTCACCGGCGAGCGCCTCGGCGTATGCCTGACCGATGCCGCCACCGGACCCGGTGACTATGGCTACCTTGTTCTCAAATCTCACGCTGCGCTCCTCTAATTTGCCGCTGTCGCAATGGTTTTGACCTCTAAGTACTCCTCGAAGCCAGCCAGACCCATCTCGCGGCCATTGCCGGACTGCTTGTATCCGCCGAACGGCGCGTCGGCGGAGTACCAGACGCCGCCGTTGACGTTGACGGTGCCCACCCGCATCCGCGAGGCGAACTTGGCGGCCCTTTCCGGGTCGGCACTAAACACCGTGCCCGACAATCCGTAGGGCGAGTCGTTGGCGATGCGCAGTGCGTCCTGATCGCCGTCGTGGGCGATCACGGTCAGCACCGGTCCGAAGATTTCTTCCTGAGCCACCCGAGCATCGTTGCCGAGGCCGGCGATAACCGTCGGCGCGATGAAGAAACCGACATCCCTGCCCTCGGGCCTGCCGCCGCCACACGCGAACGTGCCACCCTCGGCTATTGCCGAGTCGAGGTAGCCCTGCACCCGATCCCGCTGCCGTGCCGAAATCACTGGCCCGCAAACGGTTCCAGCATCATCGGGATTTCCCGGTTTGATCGACCCCATGGTGCTTGCCGCGGCAGCGACTGCCTCGTCGTAGCGTGCCCGCGGGACCACCAGTCGGGTCGTGATCGCACATCCCTGCCCCGCGTGCATGGAGGCGGTGAATGCCGACATCGAACAGGCGCCGGCCAGATCGGCGTCATCGAGCACGACAAACGCCGACTTGCCACCCAGTTCGAGGAACACCTTCTTGATGGTGACGGCGGCATCGGCCATCACACTGCGGCCGGTGGCCGTCGAGCCGGTGAACGAAACCATATCCACCCGAGGGTCTTTGGAGAGCAGAGCACCCACGCTGTGGTCGCTGGAGGTGACGATGTTGATAACGCCCGGCGGGAAATCGGTGTACTCGGCGATCAGCTCACCGAGCACCGCCGCACACCAGGGGGTGTCGGGTGCGGGCTTCAAGACGACGGTGTTGCCGGCGCCCAGTGCAGGCCCCAGCTTGGCGAGATTGATCTGGTGCGGAAAGTTCCATGGGGTGATGGCACCGACAACACCGACCGCCTCGCGCGCGATAGTGCGCTGGGTGGGGATGCCCATCGGCGTGGCACGACCCAGATCCTGGCTCCACACATAGGACTCCGCGGTATCCGCTGCGAAAGCCAGGTCGTTGACCGGGCCCTCCAACTGAGCCATCGCGGTGAGCATGCGAGGTGCGCCAACCTCGGCGATGGTGATGTCTCGCAGCTCTTCGGTGTGCTGCTGCATCGCTTCACGCAGCTGACGGATGCACCGCACCCGCAGCTCGGTGTTGCGCGACCAGTCGGTGTCGTCGAAGGCGCGACGTGCGGCTTCGATCGCGCGGCCCATGTCTGCCGCGTCGGCGTCAGC
>JAVROZ010000483.1:0-3479 GCA_032162485.1 Mycobacterium sp. | reverse complement strand
TACCAGTCGCCGCTCAGATACGTCGCGATCGTCGACGTCCACAGCAGTCCCTGGGTGAACATGAACGGCCCACCGCTCTGGGCGGACTGCCACAGGTTCGACGACACCGCGGTCTGCTTGTGGTCGGGCAGAATCCGGTACTGCGGAAGTTCGGCAATACCCAGGCGCTCGGAGAAAGGGCGCTGGCACGGGAAATTGGCCGCCGTCGCGACGTCCATCAGCACCGGGTTCTGCGACCCGATCAGGCGTTGCAGCGATTCCAGCTCGGGCACCCGCGGCGGCGTGAAGGCGAACCACTGCTCGGAGCTCAGGTTCGGGTCGTAGGCGACGATGCGTGCGACGTTGGCCTCCGGTGGGGCCCAGATCAGCGGAAACCGCAGGTTGCGCCAGGCCGGTTGGGGCCCGAGGTCGATCGGGAACACCTCGCCGAGTGGTTGGGTGCTGCCGTCGGGACGGGCCACCCCCCACTGCAGTTTCAGCGACTGCCCGTACATGAAGTCGCCGTCTTCCTTGTAGGACCAGATCGCGCCGGCGGCCGAGACCACCACCAATGGCCGGTCAGGCCTGCGTGCAGGCAGCTGGTACCAGGACGAGGTGGCACGGGCCGCCAAGTTGTTCTCCCCGTAGCTGCCCATCACCGGAGTGCCTGCCGGATTCAATCCGAACGGCAGAAATGCGTGCGATCCATTGACTCCGACGGGGCCTTTGCCGCCGGCGGTGCCGGCGGAGTCCGTGGTGGCCGCGTTGGGTTTGTTGGGGGAGGCGTCGGAGTTGACCACGCCGGGCTTGCTCACCACCGGGTCGGATTTCAGGTCTTCGCCGACGCCGTCGGGTTTGAAGCCGACCGGGTTGACGCCACCGAGTGGGCCGTCCGGTCCGAATTGCTGCCCCGGAACCGGTTGCAGCAGGCCGGCATTGGGGTCGGGTTCGGCCAGCACGTCATCGGCCATGGCGCAGCTGGTGGGTGACAACCCCGACTGCACGGCTGCCAGGTCGGCCTTGGCGGTGGTGTACAGCGGGTAGCGGAATACCGCGCCCTTGGCCAGTGAGCCGACTTCACCCAAGACCATGATCACCGCGACCACCAGCAGCGGTGTGGAGGCCAGCACGCGGTTGCGCCGGTTGTTCTTCACTTCGGTGTGCCCGGCGTAGTCCAACCGGAAGTGGTACCAGGCGGTCAGCAGGCCGGTGAGAATCGACAACGTCAGGAACATCGACGTCACCGGATGGCTGGCGACGACGGGCTGAATGTCGTACCACGGAACCCCGTAGTTGCCGACGTAGAACCAGCCGTTGATACCCGAGGTGGCCCACGCGAGCACGAATAGCAAGGCGGTGACGTACAGCGCAAGATTCCGGCGGCTGTGTAGGCCGATCCGGGCAAAGGTGTACGCGGTGACCGCGCCCAGCGCGCCGGCCAGGCTGGCGAATGCGCCGAACTGGATGGCCCACTTCGTGGGTGTGAACGTCAGCAGCAGCAGGCCGATCGCGGCGGTACCGATCAATCGCCAGGCCGGGCCGCTGGCCAAGCCCGCTACCCTGCCGCGCCGCAGCAGCACGAACAACACTCCGAACAGGCAGAGCAGCAACACCAGCACCGCGAATCGCCGCGCCATCGATCCATCCGCATTGCTCTCGACGGTGAGGAAGTAGTAGCGCAGGAAGTCCTGATACCAGGCAATCGTCGGCCCGACCGTGTATTTAATGCGGGCCGACTCGGCCACGGTGGCCAGCGTCTGAGCCCGGAACACCACCACGGTGATCAGTGACAAGGCTGCCGCCAGCACGACGAGCGGGGCCAGCAGTCCATCGGTGGCCCGGCGGCGCCGGATGATCTGGGCGATGGCGCGGGCACCGGTGAGCAGCGCCGCGACAGCGATCAACCCCTGCGGTGCCAGCGTCGCGGTCAACGACGCGACGATGATGGCGGCCGCGGCGGGGGCGATTCGGTTCAGCGCGATCGCCCGTTCCACCAGCATCCAGGTGACGATCACACCCAGCGCGATCAGCGGCTCGGGCCGCAGGCCGTTGTTGAACGGGATCCAGGCTGCCACGAAGACCGCACCCGCGGTCAGCACGGTCACCCGGTTCGACCCGAGGCCACCGCGGCCCGGCCCCAGCCGGCGCAGCACGCAATGGCTGATGAGCAGCCAGCACGCGATGCCGGCCAGCGTGGCGGGCAGCCGCATCCAGACCCCGGCGGTGCTCACCGCCGCCATCCTGGACAGGACGCCGAAGTACCAGTCGAACGGGGCGTCCGTGGTACCGAAGTAGCGGTAGTAGTCGACGACGTAACCGGCTTTCGGCGCCACCCGGGCGATGGTCAGGTTGTAGCCGTCATCCGACGAAGTGGCGCCGATGATGTGCCACAGCAGCAGCGTCGCGATCACTCCGGCGTCGGCGATCCAAGTGGCCACACCGACTCGCCAGAACGTGGCCCGCGGCGCCCGCGGGCGATAGCGGGACAGCAGGGCGATGGGTGAGCGCCAATCCCGCAGCGTGCCACCTCGGCTCAGGCGATCTAGGACCGCCAGGGCCGCGATGGCGCCGAGAACCGCGAGCACGCCCAGAACGATGGCGAGCGTCTTGAGGGTGGTGGGCGTGAGGAGGAATCGGGTATCGACGTCGACACGCGCCGACAGTCCGGGCTGAGCGGGCACTTTCAGGTCAGTGAAGATGCCACCGATCTGCGGCTTCTTTTCGGGCGACAGTTTGCCGGCAGCGCCGGGGATTCCGACGAAATCGGCACCGGTGCCGCCGGCGTCGGCCCAGATGTGCAGCAGTTGGCAGCCGCCGGCTGCAATCGTTGCGCGAGGCGCCACCGCGGCTACCGTGTCCCGGAACGCGACGACGACCGTGTCCTTGTTGGCCCGGACGAACAGCCCGTGCTTGCCGGTCTGGAAGCCGTCGGTCGGCAGGGTGGACACCACCAGACCACCGGTGGCCGGGAGGGTGGCGATGGCTGCGCAGGGGATGGAGATGTCCAGCGCCCGCGGCGCCCCCGACACCAGGGGGGCGGTGATCTGGCTGATGTTGCCGTCCGCGGTGGTGCCTTGCGGCCACAAGATGGTCGCGGTGGTCTGGTGCACCGGAAGCAGCGGGACCAGTAGGCACAACAGCAGACCGGCGATCCCGGAACCGACGGCTACCAACCGGGCGATCCGGTGAGATCGCTCTTTACCGTCGGGGGACACGAGGCTCGATGGTAGGCGATGCGGCTAAGTCGCTTTCGGATGCAGGGCCGCGAGGCGGCCCGAGGATCACCGTCGCCGCATGTAACGATCACAATGGGTAGCCATAGATATAGCCAGAGGTCTCAATGATCGGAAGGCTGACAGCGCGATGACGAACAGGCCTCTCGGGTTTGGTGTTCTGGGACCGCTGCAATTGTTGGTGGACGGCACTCCGGTATCCGTCGGCGCCGCCAAACAGCGGGCGGTGTTGGCGATGCTGCTGATCAACCGCAACCGGCCGGTGTC
>JAVROZ010000482.1:0-3005 GCA_032162485.1 Mycobacterium sp. | reverse complement strand
CACTCTGATCGCGAACGGCTTTGGTCTTCAAACCGGCCGGATTGGATCCGGCGCCGGGTTCGGTCAGCGCAAAGGAGGCGACCACGTCACCGAATGCGATTCCCTCCAGCCAACGGGCCTTCTGGTGGTCGGTGCCGAACCCGACGAGCACCTGTCCGGCAATGCCGTTGTTGGTGCCGAACATCGAGCGCAGCGACAGAGTGGTGTAGCCGAACTCCATCGCGAGCTCGACGTCCTGGGTCAGATCGAGGCCGAGGCCGCCCCACTCGTCCGGGATCGCGTACCCGAACAGGCCCATCTTCTTCGCCTGGTCGCGCAGGTCATCGGGCACCCGGTCCTCGTCAAGGATCTCCTGTTCGCGTGGGACGACCGCGGTACGCAGGAAGTGGCGGGTCTGCGCCAGGATCTCCTGGAAATCCTCGTCGGTAACCTCGGCAGCCATTCGCGGATGCTCCTTCAAGCAAGTCGGTGCGGTGTGCGAATATCATATATGAAATATGATGTTGGGATTATGGGTGCCCGGTTGCGGGCCAGGACAAGTAGGGATGCGTGATACAGGTGTCGTTGCTGGACGGTCAGACCGCGGTAGTCACAGGTGCTGCACAAGGTCTCGGTTTTGCCATCGCGGAACGATTCATCGCCGAGGGGGCCCGGGTGGTGCTCGGTGACGTGAATCTTGAAGCGACCCAGGCCGCCGCGCAGAAGCTGGGCGGTGATGAAGTCGCGATCGCGGTGCGGTGCGACGTGACCCAGGCCGCCGAGGTAGAGGCCCTCATCCAAACCGCGATCGATCGCTTCGATGGCTTGGACATCATGGTCAACAACGCCGGCATCACCCGCGATGCGACCATGCGCAAAATGACCGAAGAGCAGTTCGATCAGGTCATCAACGTGCATCTCAAGGGCACCTGGAATGGCATCCGGCTCGCGGCGGCGGTCATGCGGGAGAACAAGCGGGGCGTCATCATCAACATGTCGTCGGTATCGGGCAAGGTCGGCATGATCGGCCAGACCAATTACTCGGCGGCCAAGGCCGGAATTGTCGGGATGACCAAAGCGGCGGCCAAAGAGCTTGCCTACTTAGGGGTTCGGGTGAATGCAATTGCGCCGGGGCTGATCCGCTCCGCCATGACCGAAGCCATGCCGCAACGGATCTGGGATTCGAAGGTCGCTGAGGTGCCGATGGGCCGGGCCGGTGAGCCCAGCGAGGTGGCAAGCGTCGCTGTGTTCTTGGCCTCCGACCTGTCCTCGTACATGACCGGCACGGTTATGGAGATCACCGGCGGCCGGCACCTATGACGCGTGAGGCCGTCATCTGTGAACCGGTCCGCACACCGATCGGCCGCTACGGTGGAATGTTCAAGTCGCAGACCGCCGTCGATCTGGGTGTCGCGGCGCTGAAAGGCCTGCTCGACCGGACCGGCATCGCGCCGGACGCGGTGCAGGACGTCATCCTGGGTCACTGCTATCCCAGCCCTGAGGCTCCCGCGATCGGGCGCGTGGTGGCGCTGGACGCCGGGCTGCCGGTCACCGTCCCCGGCATGCAGGTCGATCGACGGTGCGGGTCTGGCCTGCAGGCGGTGATCCAAGCGTCTCTTCAGGTGAGCACCGGCAACAACGACCTCGTCGTCGCGGGTGGCTGTGAAAGCATGAGCAACGTCGCCTTCCATTCCACCGACATGCGCTGGGGTGGCGCCCGTTCCGGTGTCCGCGTGCACGACGGGCTGGCGCGGGGGCGAACTACTGCCGGCGGCCGTCACTATCCGGTGCCGGGCGGGATGCTGGAGACCGCGGAAAATCTGCGACGCCAGTATGGCATTTCACGTCACGAGCAGGACGAGCTCGCGGTGCGGTCTCACCAGCGGGCGGTAGCCGCGCAGAAGGACGGCATCCTCGCATCAGAAATAGTCCCGGTGGCGGTGCAGAACCGGCAGGGTGAAGAATTGCTCGATACCGACGAACATCCGCGGGCCGACACCAGTGTGGAATCCTTGAGCAAGCTCAAACCCGTTCTGGTCAAGGATGATCCGGAGTCGACGGTTACCGCAGGCAATTCCAGTGGGCAAAATGACGCCGCAGCCATGTGCGTGGTGACCACACCGGAGAAGGCGGCCGAACTCGGCCTGACCCCGTTGGTGCGGCTGGTGTCGTGGGGCCAGGCCGGGGTAGCGCCCAACGTCATGGGTATCGGGCCGGTGCCCGCGACCGAGGTCGCCCTGGCCAAGGCGGGCCTGCGGCTGGCCGACATAGACCTCATCGAACTCAACGAGGCCTTCGCCGCACAAGCCCTCGCGGTGATGCGGGAGTGGAACTTCGGCGAGGCCGACCAAGACCGAACCAACGTGCACGGCTCGGGAATCTCGCTGGGGCACCCGGTCGGTGCGACCGGCGGCAGGATGCTGGCCACGCTGGCGCGCGAACTCAATCGCCGCCAGGCGCGCTACGGCCTGGAAACCATGTGCATCGGCGGTGGCCAAGGTCTGGCGGCGGTTTTCGAACGAATCGGACCCACATGACCGGTCCCGCGTTGCCGCTGGCCGGCATCCGTGTCGTCGAGGTGTCCAGCTTCGTCGCTGCGCCCCTGTGCGGTATGACGCTGAGTCAGCTGGGCGCGCAGGTGATTCGCGTCGATCCGATCGGTGGGGCCTCGGACGTGCAGCGCTGGCCGCTGTCCGGCGACGGCACCTCCATCTACTGGACCGGTCTGAACAAGGGGAAGCGTTCGGCCACAATCGATCTGCGATCCGCTGAAGGGCAGGAGTTGGTCCAGCGGTTGATCGTGGAAGGTGACGGCATCGTCGTCACCAATGCGGTGTTGCCGTCGCTGAGCCATGAACTGTTGGCGGCGAAACGTTCCGATGTCATCCATGTCCAGCTACTCGGACGGGGCGATGGCTCCACCGGCGTGGACTACACGGTGAACGCGGCGATCGGTTACCCCCTCGTCACCGGTCCCGCCGATTACGCGGGCCCGATCAATCATGTGCTGCCCGCCTGGGACGTCA
>JAVROZ010000481.1:0-3374 GCA_032162485.1 Mycobacterium sp. | reverse complement strand
ATCAACAGCGGCAGCGAGGCCATGTTGCCGCTGAACATGTCCATGTTGATCGAGCGGCTGTATCCCACCAGCACCAATACCGGTGCGGTCTCGCCGATCACCCGCGCGATCGCCAGCAACACACCCGACACGATTCCCGGCATCGCGATCGGAACCACGATCCGCACTATCGTCTTCCATTTGGGAACGCCCAACGCGTAGCTGGCTTCTCGCAGCTCGTCGGGAACCAGCCGCAGCATCTCCTCGGTGGAGCGCACCACTACCGGCAACATCAGCAGCACCAGGGCCAACGACACGGCGAAGGCGCTCTGCTGAAATCCCAAGGTGGCGATCCACAGGCTGAAGACGAACAGCGCCGCCACGATCGAGGGGACCCCGGCGAGCACGTCGACCATGAAGGTGCTGACCCGCGCCAACCGACTCGTTCCGTACTCCACCAGATAGATCGCGGTCATCAAACCGAGTGGCACGGCGATGACTGCCGCCACGCCGGCCTGCACCAGGGATCCGAACAGCGCGTGGTACACCCCGCCGGAGAACTCCTCCGGCAGCACGCCGCGCAATGAGTGCGTCCACCAGTCAATTTGGACAACGGCGTGCCAGCCTCGTGCGATCACCACGCCGAGCAGCCACACCAGCGGTACCAACGCAATGAGAAACGAGGTGAAGAACAGTGTGGTCGCAAGGTTGTTCTTGATCCGCCGCCACAGACTCAATGGACGGAACACCACAACTTTGACCGGCATATCGAGTTCGGCGGGACTTATCTGGGTCATCGGTGGCTCACCCGTTCACCTTTCCACCGGCGATCGCGCGGGCGGCGGCGTTGACCAGGAACGTCAGAACAAACAGCGCAAAGCCCGCCGAGATATAGGCACCAGTCGGCAACGGCTCGCTGAATTCCGAAGCGGCCGAAGCGATTTTGGAGGCAAACGTGTAGCCGCCGTCGAATATCGACCAACTGCCCGGCTTGGCGGCCGAACGCAAAATGATCAGCACCGCCACGGTTTCGCCCAGTGCACGACCCAATCCCAGCATCGAGGCGGCCACCACCCCGCTTCGACCGAATGGCAGCACGGTCATCCGCACCACTTCCCATTTGGTCGCGCCGAGCGCCTGTGCCGCTTCGATCTGCGTGAGCGGGGTCTGCCGGAACACCTCCCGGGATACCGAGGTGACGATCGGCAAGATCATCACGGACAGCACGATGCCGGCCGTGAAGATCGTGCCGCCACCGGCCAGCGAGACGTTGCCCTCGGCGAACGGACGCCAACTCAAAAACAGCCATTTCAGGTGGCCACCCGTCGCGCTATTGAGAGTGTTCTGCAGGAGTTCCATGTTGCGGTTGAGAAATCGGGCGACCGGCTCCAGCCACGGTGCCAGCACGAAGATCCCCCACAACCCGAACACGATAGACGGCACCGCGGCCAGCAAATCGACCATCGCACCGAACGGTCGCGACAGTCGTTTGGGGGCGTATTGCGTGACGAACACCGCAATGCCGACGGCGATTGGCACGGCCAGCACCAGGGCGGTGACCGAACTGAGCACCGTAACCATGAATAAGTCGCGGATGCCGAACGCCAGTTGGCCGTCCCGGGAGGTGTCGAACTTGGGGCTGGTGAAGAAATTCACGTGGTTCGCGCGCAGCGACGGTATCGCCTTGATCAACAAGAACACCGCGATCAGCACGATCGCCACCACGATGGTGGCCCCGGCCGTCGAGGCGAGAAACTTGAACAGCCGATCGATGCGCCGCGACGCGCGCACGTCCACCTCCGCTAGCGCAGACTTTGCTAGCGGAGGTTTGACCACGTGAACCTCAGATCAGGAGATGGCGTTGACTGCGGTCGACAACCTTGACTTGAACGAGTCCGGAATGGGGACGTAGCCGTTGTCTCCCAGGCCATTCTGACCGCCGGCGATGGTCGACTGCAGGAATGCCTTTACCGCGGTGCCTACGTCCGCGGCAGGGTACTTCGAGCAGACGATCTCGTAGGTGGCCAGCACGATCGGGTAGGAGCCGGGCTGGGTCGGCCGGTAGAACGAGAGCGTGTCAAGCACCAGGTCGTTGCCCGCGCCGGAGATCGTCGCCCCGGAAATCGTTTTGCCAACCGAGTCGGTGCTGATGGCGACCGGCTCCGGGCCCGCCGAGGTAATGACTTTGGCCATGTTCAGGTGCTGGCCCTGCGCGAACGACCACTCGTTGTAGGTGATCGAACCTTCGGTGTTCTTGATGGCCGCGGAGGTGCCGTCGTTGCCTTTGGCGCCCTCGCCGATACCGCCCTTGAAGGCTTTACCTGCGCCCTTGCCCCACCCGCCGTTGGACGCGGCGTCGAGATAGCGCTGGAAGTTATCCGTGGTTCCGGACTCATCGCTGCGGAACACGACGTGGATCGGCGTGTCGGGCAGGTTCGTGCCCGAGTTGATTGCCGCGATCGCTGGGTCGTTCCAGGTAGTGATGCCGCCGCTGAAGATCTTGGCCAGGGTGACCCCGTCCAGATTCAGCGAACTCACGCCGTTGATGTTGTACGTGACCGCGATGGGGCCGAATACCACCGGCAGGTTCCAGGCCGGCGAACCCCCGCACCGCTGCTGCGCCGCGCCCGCTTCGTCTTTGCTCAGGGGCGAGTCGGAGCCACCGAAATCGGTTTGATTGCCATTAAATTCGCTGATTCCAGCGCCCGAGCCGTTTCCGGTGTAGTTCAACGTCTGTCCTGGGCAGGCCGATTCGAACGCTTTCACGAACCGCGTCATCGCATTGGCCTGTGCGGTGGATCCGCTGGCCTTGAGAGTCTTCTTCCCGCCGCAGTTCACGTTCGTAGCTGCCGACGATCCTGTCGAGCTTCCGCCACCTGCGTTGTTGTCGCTACCACACGCCGACAGAACCAGTGCGCCTGAAGCCAGGACTCCCAGTGCGGCGCCAAATCGGTTGAGTTTCAATTCAGTTCCTAACGGTAGTGATGAAACATACTAGCCGCCGCCCCTTCCCGCGGCCCACCCACTAACCCCCTCATCGCAGCCTTTCAGCTACATTAACAACAGGTAACTCGCAGTGAAAGAGTCAGCGGACTCGCCGTTCCAGCGACCCCGCTGACTTAATGCGCGTGCGGATGACTGCCTGCGGAATCAGGGTCGCCGCACCGTGGGCGGGGTTTGGCCAGGCCTTCTCGCTCGTCGACGAGTTCGCTGGTCGCTACCGATCCGCCTGTCGCACAACGTGATCGAGTGAGAGCCTGGTCGGCCGTTCCGTCTCTTGGCCCCTGTGACAAACTAGAACCTGTTACAAAAACCTCCCGAACGGCGGTCGACACTGCCGCTTTGGCCCGATAATTGAAATGAGGCCGTAGTGATCCTCGACCGGTTCCGCCTTG
>JAVROZ010000480.1:0-3297 GCA_032162485.1 Mycobacterium sp. | reverse complement strand
GACCGTTACTCCGGGGGTGTCGATGGGCACCAGGATCATCGACTGCTGCTGATGGCTCGCCGCGTCAGGGTTGGTGCGGCCCATGACGATAAGGATCTTGCAGCGGGGGTCGTTGGCACCGGAGGTCCACCACTTGCGGCCGTTGATCACGTAGTCGCCGCCGTCGCGCAGCATGGTGGTCTGGATGTTGCGCGCGTCGCTGGAGGCCACCGCGGGCTCGGTCATCGCGAACGCGCTGCGGATCTCGCCGTTCAGGAGCGGCTCGAGCCACTTCTTGCGCTGCTCCTCGTTGGCGAACAGGTGCAGGGTCTCCATGTTGCCGGTGTCCGGGGCTGCGCAGTTGGTCACCTCGGGGGCGATTTCCATGCTCCAGCCGGTCAGCTCGGCCAGCGGCGCGTACTCGAGGTTCGTCAGACCGGACTCGGAGGGCAGGAACAGATTCCACAGCCCGCGGTCCTTGGCCAGCTTCTTGAGCTCCTCGATGACCGGTGGAACGGTGTGATCGTCGCGTCCCTTCTCGTGCCGGTACGCGTCGTAGTCGTTCTCGGCAGGGAACACGAATTCCGTCATGAAATCGGTGAGCCGCTCGTGGTAGTCCTGTGCCTTTGCCGACAACGCGAAGTCCATGCCGCCACGATATGACACCCGTAAAGAGCCGGAACAACGCCGTCGCGCCGAGGGTAGAAATGGGTATGACCGAGAGCCGTCCGCCGTTCCCGCCCTTCACGCTCGAGACAGCGAGGCAGAAGGTCCAGGCCGCCGAGGATGCCTGGAACACCCGCGACCCCCAACGCGTCAGCCTGGCCTACACCGCCGACTCCCAGTGGCGAAACCGCGACGAGCATGTTGTCGGGCGCGAGGCGATCGTCGCGTTTCTCACCGGGAAATGGCGGCGCGAACTCGACTACGTGCTGCGAAAGAGCCTGTGGGGGTTCCGGGAGAACCGGATGGCGGTGCGTTTCCAGTACGAGTGTCGTGACGCCGCCGGGCAGTGGTACCGCAGCTACGGCAACGAGCTGTGGGAGTTCACGCCGCAGGGCCTGATGGCAAGGCGGGAGGCCAGCATCAACGACGTGAAGATCGACGAGTCGGCGCGGCGTTACTTCGCCCCGCGGCCGGAGGCGGAGTACGGGATCGACATCCCGCTCTGGTGACGTGAAGTGGCCCTCCCCGGAAAGTCATCGGGGAGGGCCTCAGGCGGGTGGTCCGTCGGCTATTCGCCTGCGGGCACCTCGAAGGCGAAACCTTCATGGCGGTGCCACCGGTGGCCCGGCATCACCACGACGGGCGGCCTGGCGATGGTGTTCGGGGTGGCGACGATGCCGGGCCGCGGAGTCGGCTCGTAGGAGTAGGTGCCTGCGGTGGCCATGCCTGCCAGTCCGAGCGCGGCGCCGCCGAGGATGCCTGCCGAGACCGCGGGCAGTGCGATGTAGCGGGCGAAGCGGCGGGTGATCGTGGTGGTCATTTCTGAATCTTTCTGTGGTGGTTGATTTTTCGGGTGTCGTACCGGATGCTCCGGCGTTGAGATAACTCTCTCGCATCGCGTCGGCGAAGTCTGTCGGGTGATCGGCGGTTGAATCGGTGGAATCCCGTGTCCCCCGATCGGTGGATAGCCGGGAAATGAGAAACCCTCCCCGGGGCCGCGGGGAGGGTTTCTGTCTGGGGGGATCAGCGGGCGTAGCCCGGCTGCAGATCCTGGAGGTGGTGGACGCCGTGGTGCCAGCGCCAACCCGGCATGGCGTTGGGGGCCGGGTGGGCCTTGACGTTGGGCGTCGCGACGATGCTCGGCTGATTGACGTCGGTGCTGGCCGCGTAGGCAGCACCGGCAAGGCCGAGTGCGGCTGCGATGACGATTCCGGCCGAGATCAGCAGGAGCAGGTAGCGGGCGATGGGGCTCATGTGAGTTCCTTTGTCTTCGTTGACTTTTAGTGTCTTGCGCCGGGGTGTTCCGGCGATGACTTAAGACTGCTGCAGCGAAGACGCTTTGTATGTCCGGCGATCGGCGGTTGAACCGGATGAACCGCGTGTCCCCCGATCAGGGGATGCCGCGAATGGGTTGGTCGCTACGGCCAGGAGCTAGACGCGGATCTCGTCGGCGACGGCCGCAAGTGCGGCGAGGTGCTCATCGACGGTGCGCAGACCCGCGCCCATCGTGTTCACCGATACGTGGGTGGCGCCCGCCGCGGTCCAGTTGGCAAGCTCATCGGCGGCCTGCTGTCGGTCGCCGCGCCAGGTCACCCGGCCTTCCATCCCGATCGCCGACGGGTCCCGCCCCGCCGCGATCGCTGACTGCGCCACGATCTCGCGCGCCTCGTCGAGTTGCGGCCCCGGTGACATCATCGGAAACCATCCGTCGGCCAACCGGCCTGCGCGCTGAAGCGCCGGCCGCGATGCGGCACCGATCCATACGGGTATCGGCCGATTCACAGGAAGCGGCGCCAGGCCCGCGCCCGTCACCCGATGGTGCGCGCCGTCGAACGTCACCGTCTGCTCGGTCCACAGCCGCCGCATCAACTCGACCTGCTCTCCCAACCGCTTGCCGCGGTTGGTGAAGTCCTCGCCGAGGGCCTCGTACTCGACGGCGTTCCAGCCCAGCCCGACACCAAGGCGCAGACGTCCCCCGCTGAGCAGGTCAACCTCGGCAGCCTGCTTGGCGACCAGCACAGCCTGGCGCTGCGGCAGGATGATGACCCCGGTCACCAACTCGAGCGTGGTGGTGACGGCCGCCAGGTACCCGAACATCACAAGCGGTTCGTGGAACGTGGTGTGCACGTCGTACGGACCGGCCCAGCCGGCGTGAACCGCCGGGTCGGCGCCGACGACGTGGTCGTACGCCAGTAGATGGGCGAAACCCAGCTCTTCGACGCGTTGGCCGTAGACACGCACGGCTGATGCGTCACCGCCGAGTTCTGTCTGGGGGAACACCACGCCGATGCGCATACTGTGCCCAACGCAGGAAGGCCCTCCCCCAATTCCTGACGGGGAAGGGCCTTCGGTGGCGGTTGTCAGCGGGTGTAGTTCGGCTGCAGGTCGCCGAGGTGCCACACGCCGTGGTGCCAGATGTGGCCGGGCATGGCGTCGGGGGCCGGGTGGGCCTTGACGTTGGGCGTCGCGACGATGTTCGGCTGCTGGATGTCGGTGGCTGCCGCGCTGGCCGTGCCTGCCAGGCCGAGGGCGGCTCCGCCGATGATGCCTGCCGAGACGATCGGCAGTGCGAAGTAGCGGGCGAAGCGGCGGTTTTCGGTGCTGGTGTTCATTTCGAGTTCCTTTGTCTTCGTTGACTTTTGGTGTGTTGCG
>JAVROZ010000479.1:0-9971 GCA_032162485.1 Mycobacterium sp. | reverse complement strand
CGGCGAACGCATGTGCGGCCTGCAGCACCACGACCGTGCCGATACCACCGACACCCGGGATGCCGTGCACGGGCGTGAAAACGTGCATTTGCCAAGGCTTTCGGCGAATATCCAACTGTTCGCCGGCCAACCCGATGACGGCCCTTAGACAACCGTCCCAACTGTCGTCGTCCAGCGCATGGTGCACTACCCGTCCGGATTCGATCGTGGCGGGTCGCCACCGCGGATAGGCCAGGGGATTGCCGTCGTCAACAACAAGCGTCAGGTCCGCACAAGCGCGGGCCCGGCACCGGATCTGATCTAACGCAACGTCCAAGTCGGCGGGTTCACCATCGAACGCGTAAAGCAGGAACTCGTCGTTGGGGATCTTGGCCGACATCCAGTAGAACTGCGCGTCGACGGCCGCCATCCGGTGCCCGGCCACCACCTCAGTCGGGCGAGCCGATGAATTTCAAGACCAATTCGGCCACCTTGTCAGGCTGTTCGAGCTGTAAAAAATGGCCCGCGTCCGAAACGATGGACACCTCGCTGCCGGGCGGCAGCACTCGGTCCACCCAGTGCGCGAAAGCAGGTGTCATGCAACCGTCGTCGTGCCCATGCAAGTACAGGGTCGGCAGCTGCGGCGGCTCGGTCCAGTAGCGGTGCAATTCCGCGTAGTGCGCCGGTGGTCGGGTGTTGCGGATAGTGGCGCGGTATGGGCCCAGCGCCGCGCGCCAGCTTTCCGGCGTCCCGATCGCGGCGTCGACGTGACGCAAATCCTCCTCGGCGCGATAGCCGGGCGACCACCGTCGCCACAGCCGCGGCAGCACCCAGGAGGCGGACCGCTCCGGCAACCACGGCAGCTGAAAGTAGCTGATGTACCAGCTACGGAGCAGCTGACGCGGCAGTTCGCGAACCAGTCGCCCACGGTCGGGTACCTGGCCCAGCGGACGGAATGCCCCAACCGGTGGCACCGACATGATCACCGCTTTGGTGAACGTGGGCTCGGGCAGCGCCGCCAGGCCGGCGCCGGCCAACGCCCCCCAGTCATGACCGATGACCACATCGCGTTCGGTGCCCCCAGCGGCCGAACGCACCCGCAAGGCATCGTCCATCAATGCACCAATGTGATAGCTGCCGTCGTTCGGAATCGCCGACGGCGCGTACCCGCGCATGAATGGCGCAATTACTCGCCAGCCGGACTCGGCCAGTCGCGGCGCGAACTTGCGCCACCCGTACGCGGTGTCGGGAAAGCCGTGCAGGCACAAAGCAATCGGAGCATCGGCAGGCCCCCAGGCCAGCGCTTTCAGGTCAACGTTAGGACCCTTGACGTCGATCCAGCGTGGTTCAGACAACTTGACTCCCGTTTCGCCATTCTTCCGCCCGCACCGTCCAACGTAACCGGCGGGCTGAGAAGGCGAAAAGGGACTAGCAGTCCCGGGTCAGCTCAGACTTCGGCGGCCGCCTTCTCGAGATCGGCCACGACGATCTTGCGCATGGTGTGCATCGCCTTAGTGGCCGCGGCGGCGCGGGCCGGATCCGGATCGCCGATCAGCTCAAAGAGCTGGTCCGGGACAATCTGCCAACTCAGGCCGAAGCGATCCTTCAACCAGCCGCACTGCGATTCCTCGCCGCCGTCGACCAACCGGTCCCAGTAATAGTCGACCTCGTCCTGGTCTTTGCAATGCACCGTGAAGGACACCGCCTCGTCGAACGAGAACATTGGGCCACCGTTGATCCCGATGAACTTTGTGCCGTCCAGCACGAAGGTGCCGAACAGCACCGTACCCGGCTCATTCGGTCCCGCGTCGGTGGCACGCGAGAGACCTTCGATGTGCGAGTTCGGGAACACCGAGGTGTAGAACTCCGCCGCTTCTTCAAGGTTGTTGTCGAACCACAGCGAAGGGGTGATCGATGGCATGTCGCCTCCTGGTCGTAGGGAGTCTTCTCAGAGATAGACCGCCGCGGCGGCAAAAACTCATCGAAGCACCCGTCCCCGCACGCGGAAAGTCGATCTATCGGACAGCTGTTGCCCACCGAATTACAAAGATATCTATGTGAACGCCTGATCAATTTGCGCTGTTGGCGTTATAGTCGGCCACGTCAATTTCGGCGACTGGGCGCGGAGGTCCGGCCGCCACGAGCGAACAGTGAGGTGGGCGGTGTCGTTTCTGACGAGGCTAAGTCGTGCTGGGTTGCTCTGTGGCGCTCGTGTCGGCCGCGTGGTGGCCGATGAACTCTAACCCGGCGCGAATAGCGGGGCGGTGACGCAGGATTCGGTAATGAGCTAGTCTGCCGAGCCCTCGCGTGGTCAGTAGACGTGCGCCTTGCCACGACCTGGCCAACCGTTCGCTGGCGGCATAGGGGCTGTCCGGGTCGTCGGGGTCGTGGATGAGGAGCAGCGGCGGGTAGTTGGCTCGTCGACCGATCCGCGTCATGTTCGTCTCTTGCAGCGGCATGGCGATTCGCTTTTCCAGACGACGTTGCAGGCCTGAGCGGATGCGGCGGCCGAAGCCGTGGCGTGCGGCGAATAGGTCGAGATAGAGGGGGAAATCCCCCATGGGCGCTAGGAAGACCAAGCGCCCTACGTGTGCGCCCTGCACCGCTGCCAATGCGGTCGCGTTAGCTCCCAGTGAGTGAGCTACCACCGCGTGGGCGGACCCGTGCGTCTCGATCATGGCTGCAATCGCGTTGGCGCACTCGATGGCGGTAGTACGCCCGGGTGCGAGCGCACCGGGATCAGATTCGTTGTGGCTAGGCAAGTCGAACGCGACAACCCGATACCCTGCCTCGACCAGCGGTTTGACGAATACAGCTAAATGCGCTCGCTGGCCGCCCCAACCGTGTACTAGATATATCGGCGGCCCCGCGCCCCATTCCTCACCAGCGACTCGGTGCCCATCCCAATACGCTTCTATCGGCCTGCCCGGGGACACACCCGGCGGCATGCGCAGACTCGACTCGAGCACCGGTGGGGTGCACCACAATTCGACCGCCCACCGCGATCCCAGTGATGGTGCCGTCCGCTCGAGCAGCCAAAAAAGTCGGCGCACGCGGGCATCGACGGGGGGAAGGACTCCGGAGCCAGCGACGTCGAGTGGGGCGACCTCACCAGCCTGTGCTTGCGTTGACGCCGATTCAGGTGCTCCTTCCGTCATGAACCGCGATCGTAGTATGGGCCGGCCCGAGTCGGCTCTGTGGGACAGCCGTGCGCTCGGTGCCTGGCATCTTGCAGGGCCCGACGGAGATGTTGTCTCGATCGGGAGTGCCCACCTACCGTTCGCCTGCCCGTCGTAGTCCTTCGCTTGCATCCATACGCGCCCGTGTAACGCCGATCAGGGGTGGACCGCTGCGCAAAACTCATGGTTCTCAGTGGGTGCGGGCGTGTTGACGGACAGCGTCGCGGCGGACGCGTAGGGCGGGGATGTCGACGTCGTCGACAGGTTCGATGACGTGAGGCCGCCGGGTGGGTAGGTCGTGAAGTCCAACCGACAAGGTCACTCGGTAGGAATAGCCGCCGTCGAGGTCCGGCGGAGATCCTTGGGTTGTCACGGACGGCGCGGGGGAAGCCGGTCGCTGGTCCAGCCGACGTGGGGTAGTGCGGTTGGCGGTGCAGCATTGGGGGGTCGCGACCAGCAGCCGGCGCGCCTTAAACGGATTCAGGGGCACATAAACGAAATGGGCGGGCAGACAAACGTCCCCGGCGGAAGCGGTCCCTCGGCGTAGGTAGCACCAAACACCTGGTGGAACTCGTGGCAGACACTCGTGTCCCAGGTATTCATCAGGTCGCGGACCTGTGCCCACACCGGGTCGCCCGGGCACCACGTACCGTGGCAAACCGGATCGCACCTCACCTCTGCCTGCGCAGTGCCAACCCCGGGACCAAGGCTGGCCAACCCCAGAGTGGCGACCGCAGCAACTCCGGAAAGCAACGCTCCCGAAACCGTCCGCTTCAAATTCATATTCATGGTCCTTCTCTTCCTTCTGAAGGAGTCGCCCCTGTCACCCGGGGGTTACCTATGTTGTTTTCAAGTAGGCACTGCCCACACGGTTACCAATCCCAGATGGGGTTCGCTGCGGTGCTTCGGTGCACTTCTCAAAGGTTGCGGCACAGCACTTGTGAGTTGCTCGCGAAACGCTTGCGAAATTCTTGCGTCGGCCGACACCGAAAAATTCAGCCTGCACACCCAGTGAGAGAAATCAAGGCACGTTGGCCACACTTCTCGCACAAACGTCGTGCGTGAGTCAAGCTTCTGGCCTCGTCGAAAGTAGGGCGCTCAGAATCTCCCGCTCAGGCAGTTACCGCTTGCGCGGTCCCGTTAGAAGACATGACGTATGACACCGAATCCGAGAATCTAAAGTTTGAGACCCACACCCTTGCTCAAAAAGATTACAAGTGTAATCATTTGTCGGTGGGGTTGCTGGACGGCAAAGTCGCCGTCGTCACCGGAACTAGCCGCGGCGTCGGCATGGGCATCGCGCACGAATTGCTTCGCGCGGGAGCCACCGTCATCGGATGTTCGCGGACTCCGTTGAAGGCTCTACCCGGGCTCGAGTCAGAACCCGAGTGGCTACAGCGCAGCGCCCAATTAGTCTGCGATCAAGGCGATTACCACGCCATCGATACCTTCGTGCAGCAAGTGACCGACAGCTATGGCGGAATCGACATCCTGGTCAACAACGCCGGCGGAACGGTGCCGTCGCCGCACGTCGAGAACGTTCCCGAACTTGTGCAACGACTGCAGGGCGCGCCGCGCAGCTCCGACGACTTCGAACGCACCGCGTTGTTCCACGCATTCGCGGTGCAGATGAATCTGATCAGCCCGTTGTGGTTCGCGATTCGTGTCTACCGGCAGATGAAGACGCAGGATGGCACCGGCTGCATCGTCAACATCTCCAGCGGCGCCAGCCACCCGGCGGGCTCGCCCACGCTGGTGTCCTACGGAGCGGCGAAGTCCGGACTCAATCACTTGACGCGTTCGCTGGCCCAGGAGTGGGGACCCAAGGTCCGGGTCAACTGCGTGGCGCTGGGCCCGACCATCACCGACAACTTCCGCGCGTTCGTGCTCGACAAGGACGATCCGACCGGCACCGAATACTTCGCGAAGGTTCCGATGAAGCGCGGCGGTGAAACCGCCGAAGTGGGACGAACCGTGGTGTTCTTGGCCTCGGGCACAGCCGATTACATCAACGGCACCACCATCGAGATCGACGGCGGAATGCTGCCCGGTGTGCTCTACGAAGCGGGTCTGAAGACCATCACCGATCTGATGTAAAGGATGAGCGGATATGACCGCCGCGCGCAGAGTGATTCAGTATTCGACCGGCAACGTCGGCCGGCATGCCCTGCGCATGCTGATCGAGCGGCCAGATCTGGAATTGGTCGGCGTGCACGCATCCAGCCCCGACAAGGTAGGACGCGACGCCGCCGAGCTGTGCGGGCTGCCGACGCCAACGGGCGTGTTGGCCACCGACGATGTCGATGCACTGCTCACGCTGAACGCCGACTGCGTCGTCTACACCTCGCAGGCTGAGACGCGACCGAAGGAGGCGCGCGCCGAGATCAGCCGCTTCCTGCGTTCTGGCACCAATGTGGTCGGCTCGTCGTTCGTCTGGATGGTGGCACCCGAGCAGGCCGGCGCCTGGTTACGCGAACCACTGCAGCAGGCCTGCGCCGACGGTAATGCGACGCTTTACATCAACGGCGTGGACCCTGGTTTCTCCGGCGACACCCTGGCCTACACCGCGCTGAGTCTCGCCGAGCGCGCCAGCAGCATTACGGTGCAAGAGATTTGTGACTACGCCAGCTACGACGACGCCGAATTCACCGGCGTGAGTTTCGGTTTCGGCGCTACACCAGATCACACGCCGGTCATGTTCCTGCCCGGCGTGCTTACCTCGATGTGGGGTGGGCAGGTACGCAGCCTGGCACACGACCTCGGTGTCGAACTCGACGACGTGCGCGAGCGTTCCGAGAACTGGGTGACGCCCGAGCCCATCGACTGCGTGATGATGCATGTCGACCCAGGACACGTCGCCGCTGTGCGGTTCGGCGTCGACGGCCTGCGCGACGGCGAGATCGTCATCACGATGGAACACGTCAACCGACTCGGTTCGGCCGCAGCGCCCGACTGGGCGTATCCACCCGATGGCCGCCCCGGCGTGCACCGCGTCGTCGTCGCGGGCAGTCCGGGTGTCGAAATCAACACGCACTTAGGCGTAATGGGGGCTCGAGGCATCGACCATAACGAGGGCGGCGTAATCGCTACGGCGGCTCGGGTGGTCAACCTGATTGACGCCGTTTGCCGCGCTCCGAGTGGAATAATGGCCGCCCACGACCTTCGGCCGCTCGATCACCTGCGCGGCGTGATGCGGTGAATCGGTGACAGATCCATGAAGGCGCCGCGCAGACCGCCCGGCGGCGGACAGGCGCGCGCGGACCGCAGCCGGCAGGCAATCATCGACGAAACGGTGCGCTACGTCCTCCAGGAGGGATTCGCCCCGCCCAGCATTCGGCAGATCACCGAGCGGGCCGGATTGACTTGGGGCGTAGTCCAATACCACTTCGGTGATCTACACGGCATTCTGCTGGCCGTAGTGGACAAGGGATTCCAGGAGCTGCTCGAGACGCTCGACGGCCTGCCCGCACAAGCCGCGCTGATCCGATCCGAGGATCGACCGGCTTTCGTCGTTGAGGCGGTGTGGCAAGCATTCTCCAGCCCGACGTCGATGGCGGCACTGGAAATTCTGATCGCCACCCGCGGTGCCCGCACCGCCAGCGCCAACGCCCATCTGGCCGCAATGTCGCAGCGAATGACCGAGATCGGCGAGCATCTCGGAACCGGGATCGCGGCGGCAGAGGCGACCCGCCTGGGCAACCTCATCTGGAGCACTATTCGCGGTCTGGTGGCGGTGCAGTTGACCTGGCCCAAGCCATTGGACAGCTCCCGGGACCGCGAGATGCTCGTCGACGTCATCACCGCATACCTGGCCGAGCACCGAAATTGAGGCCCGTTTGCATCAGCTACCCGAACCGAAGGAGACTCACCCCATGCCGCTATCAAAGTTGATGTCGTGAGCAGCGCCGCAGAGACGGTCGAGTTTTCCGGAGCCGGCGGGCTCACGCTCGTCGCCGACGAATGGAACCGCGGGGCAAGCGTGGCGGCCGACCGGCCCACCATCCTCATGCTGCATGGCGGCGGCCAGAATCGGTTCTCCTGGAAGAACACCGGGCAAGTCCTTGCCAATGACGGCTTTCATGTCATCGCTGTCGACTCCCGCGGACACGGCGACAGCGATCGCGCACCGGACGCCGACTACGACGTGGAAACGCTGACCGCAGACGTCATGGCGGTCCTTGACAAAATCGGGCGGCCGGTGGTGATCATCGGGGCCAGCATGGGCGGGTTGACCGGCATCCTCGTCGCAGACCGGGCCGGTCCCGAAACAGTAACCAAGCTGGTGCTTGTCGACGTGGTGCCTCGATTCGAGAAGAATGGCAGTGCGCGAATCCGCGATTTCATGCTCACCAACATCGACGGCTTCGAGTCTCTTGACCAGGCCGCCGACGCGGTCGCCGCGTATCTACCGCACCGGACAAAGCCGCGCAGCCCCGAAGGGCTCAAGAAGAACCTGCGCCTGCGCGACGGACGCTGGTATTGGCACTGGGATCCGGCCTTCATGACCAAGCCCGGAGACGACCCCGAACTGCGCACGGAGGGCTTCGAGACGGCGGCCGCGAGGCTGGAGATCCCGGTCCTATTGATTCGCGGCAAGCTCTCCGATGTGGTCAGCCCCGAAGGTGTCGAGCATTTCCTGACCCAGGTGCCCCGCGCGGAATTTGTCGAACTGTCCAAAGCGGGGCATACCGCGGCGGGCGACGACAACGACGCCTTCAGCGACGCCGTGGTGGCATTCGTCGAACGCGCGTAGGCGCGGCGTCTCGCGCCGCGAGTATGAACCTAGCGACGCAACACGCGCTGGAGCGTCGGGAGATTCACTTTCGACAAGGTGGTGCTAGCCGGACGGCTTCTCCGCGTGCCCGCCGAACTGCTTACGCATCGCCGAAAGTGCCTTATTGGCAAAGTCATCGAGGTCCCGGGAGGCGAAGCGCGACTGCAGTGCCGTCGTCAAAACCGGCGCCGGAACGCCCTCGTCGATCGCCGCGATGGACGTCCACCGGCCCTCTCCGGAATCGGAGACCCGGCCGGAGAATTCGGTCAGATCAGGTGATTCATGCAATGCGATGGCGGTCAGATCGAGCAACCACGAGCCGATGACGCTGCCCCGCCGCCACACCTCGGCGACATTCGGAATGTCAAAGTCGTACTGGTAACACTCGGGATTGGTCAGCGGAGCGGTTTCGGCGTCACCCTGTTCAATGCGTTTACCAATGTCGGCACAACGCAGGATGTTCAACCCTTCAGCGAGCGAGGCCATCATCCCGTACTCGATGCCGTTGTGGACCATCTTGACGAAGTGCCCCGCCCCGGAGTGGCCGCAATACAGATAGCCCTTCTCCGGCTGGGCGACTTCACCCTCCCGGCCCGGCGTACGAGGCGCGGCATTCACGCCCGGCGCGACGGTGGCGAAGATCGGCTCCGCGCGCGCGAAAGCGTCCGGATCCCCCCCGATCATCAGGCAATAGCCGCGTTCCCGGCCCCACACGCCGCCGCTGGTGCCGCAATCCAGTAGGTGAATGCCCTTCTCGGACAACAATTTTGAATGCTTGAGGTCGTCTCGATAGTACGAGTTGCCGCCGTCGATGACTATGTCACCGGACTCGAGGGTGTCGGCCAGTTCATCGATCACGCCACTGGTGATGGTGCCGGCCGGAACCATCACCCAGACGACCCGTGGAGCGGCAAGCTTGTCGCGTAGCTCCTGCAACGAGGAGACTCCCGTGGTGTTGGCATCCTTGGCCATCGCCTTGACCGCGTCCGTGCTGTGGTCGTAGACCACGGCCTCGTGCCCGGCATCGACCAACCGGCGCACGATATTGGCGCCCATCCGACCCAGTCCGATCATCCCTAGCTGCATAGTCTTTCGTCTCCTTAGTGTCGCGAGGCCGTGCTTTTGGGCATCCACGGCTCATTCCAGGCGTGATGATTACTGAGCAGTGAGTCCGCGGCGTCGGGTCCCCAAGTACCGCGGTCATAGAGATGGACTTTTGCTGGGTTATCTAGGAGGGGCTGCACGATGCGCCAAGTCTGTTCGATGCTGTCCATCCGGGCAAATAGCTGGTGATCGCCGGTCAACGCGGCATGGAAGAGGCGCTCGTAGGGCCGTTCTGGCTCGCCGAGATCTTCGGCGAACGAAGAGTCCAGATGAACGTCCTGCCAGTCGTCGCCCACCTGCCCGGACAACTGAAGGCGCAGGCCTGGATCTGGGTCGATGCGTAGCACGATCTGATTGGGCTCGGCCACCTTGCTGATCGGCAGGAATCCCAAGCTGGGTGTGGGCCGCAGCACCAACCGGACCTCGGTAACCCGCTCCGGCAACGCCTTTCCTGCACGCAAGAAAATCGGCACACCCGCCCAGCGCCAGTTGTCGATCTCCGTCTGCAGCGCGATGAAGGTTTCGGTTTGCGAATCCTTCGGCACTTCAACAGTATCGGTGTAGCCCTGGTACTGCCCCCGCACACATTGCTCTGGCTTGAAAGCCGGTATGGCGCGGAAGACTTCGGTCTTCTTGTCGTTCAGATCGTCGGCACTGGGCCCGACCGGCGGCTCCATGGCCACCACGGCGAGCACTTGGAGTAGGTGGTTCTGCACCACGTCGCGCAGAGCGCCGACCGCGTCGTAGAACTTGCCGCGCGTCTCCACACCGAAATCTTCGGCCATGGTGATCTGGATCGCGGCCACGCTGTCGCGGTCCCACAACTTCGCAAGCGCCAGATTGGCGAAGCGCAGAAACTCCAGCTCCACCACCGGCTGCTTGCCCAGGAAATGATCCACCCGCATGATCTGCTCTTCCTTGAGCACCGCACGCAA
>JAVROZ010000478.1:0-4806 GCA_032162485.1 Mycobacterium sp. | reverse complement strand
ATCCGGATGACCAGGCTCGGCGCCCAACCGGTGGATACCAGCGTCTCGGCCGGGCCGTAAAGCTCGGGGCGCCCCGCGGCTTGGGAGACGAACAGCAATCGGGCCCCTGCGCGTGCCGCCGCATGCGCCACATGCGCGACGCCGGTCATGCCGGCACCGCCGGGGGCACCGGCATCGAGCGGGGCGAGATGGATGACCACATCGGCGTCGGCCGCTAAATTTATGAGCACCGGGTCTTGCAGTGACGCGCAAACAAAATCAACACCGGGATCCAGGTGGCTGTGCGGGTGCCCGGCGATGCCGCTGACCGTGTGGCCGGCCGCGATCAGCTGGCGCGCGACCAACCGCCCAACTGTGCCTGCGGCGTCGGTAAGCAGCACTTGCACCTGGCTTCACCTCCCTCAATGACAATAGGCACGCCAGCCTTGGTTGCGCAGAATTGAGTCACTAACGTAACCCTCAACACCGGTGATGGTTACCGCAACGTGGCAGTGCCGTCGGCGGCGACGGCAACCTTCGCGCCACCGATGTCGTCGCTGACTGTGGCCGCGGCCGACTCGGGATCGGTGATCACCGCCAGCGTGCGCGCGTCGTCTGATGTGCGGACGGCCAGGAAAGCCTTCTCCGGCCGTCCGTCCCGGTCGAACGGTGTCGTCCATGCTTCGACGGTTCCGGTGCCTTCCCACTCGACCAGGCCGATCGTGGTGGGTTCACGGTCTACTGCCGGTTGCGCATCCTCATAACGGAATACCGACGGTGGCTCGGTGCCGTACACCCCGAAACTGTGCTTGGTCAGGTAGCCGCCGTTTGCGGTGATCAGCCCCCGCCGTCCGGGATTGGCGACCAGGAGTTCGGCCATGGTCGCGATGGAATGAGTGACGTAGTTGCTCCATGGGCCGCCGGCGAAAGTGAGTCCGCCGGTGACAGTCAGCGGGCGGGCGGGATCGTCGATGGCCAGGCCCAGCTCGTGCGCAGCGACCTGGACGGCGGACGGAAAGCACGAGTACAGATCGACGTGGTCGATGTCGTCGATGCCCAGGGCGGCCAATTCCAGGGCCCGGGCGCCGCCGATCCGGATCGCCGGAGAGCGGTGCAACTCGCCCCGCTCGGCAATGGCGGAGGTGTCGTGGGCATCGGTACCGGACTGCGGGTACACCCAGCGCTCGGCGGGCACTTGCAGGCGCACCGCCTGTTCGACGGACGTCAAAATGAGCGCCGCACCTTGGTCCACCATGTTGTTGGAGTTCATCAGCTTGGTGTACGGCCAGCTGATCATTCGGTTTTGCGGATTGGGCGTAAGGATCTCTTCGGCGGTCACCGACCGCCGGATCCAGGCGTGGGGGTTGTCGACCGCAACGGCGTTGAAGCGCGCCCACAGCTCGCTGACTCGTTTGCCGTGGTCCGCGACGGACTCGCCGTTGGCGATCCGCAGCGCCTGCTCGAACAGCGGGTACACGTAGGCGGGCCGATCCAGCTTGATCCGGATCTCCGCGTCACCCGCCATCGGCAGGTCGCTGCCTGCGACCTCGGGCATGGGCACGGACTCGTCCTGATCGGTCCACACCAGCCGGCGGCCCTGTTTCTTCAGCGCGTTCCTGGTGCGCCAGGTTTCGGCGGCGGAAATCAGCACTACGCCGGCACGGCCCCGCTGAATGTCCAGACACGCCTGGTTGACCAGCGACTGCGGCGTGTTGCCTCCGACGTGGCTGTAGCCGGCGGTGAAGCGGGCCAGTCCGAGGCGTTCACCGAGCAGTTGCCCCGGGTTGCGGTAGTGAGCCGACAGCATGTGCACCACGCGGATGGAGACGGGGATAGCCCTCAAGGCCTCGATTACGCGGGAGTCGGCGGCCCGCTGCGTTGCGTCGACCATCAGGTCGACCGGCTCGATGGAGGGCTTGTCGGGGTCGATTTCGTCGCGGTGGTTGACCTGGCCGTAGCCGATCAGTACCGGAGTCCTGGGGTCAACGGGCATGGGAGAAAACCTATCGCGAGGGCCTCAGGGCGGGCCCGTCCGGTAGATCGACTTGAGTGTCCGGTAGGCCTCCAGGCCCTCGGGACCCAGCTCCCGGCCCAGCCCACTGGCCTTGACCCCACCGAACGGCGCGCGCACGTCGAGCGCGTAGGCGTTGACTCCGATCGTCCCGGTGTGCACGGCCCGCGCGACCGTGGTTGCACGGTCGACGTCTGCCGACCAGACCGTGCCGGCCAGGCCGAATTCGGTGTCGTTGGCCAGGGCGATCGCCTCGTCGTCGGTGTCGTAGCTGGTGATGGTCAGAACCGGTCCAAAGATTTCCTCGCGCGCCAGCCGATCGGAGTTGTCCACGTCGGCGAACACCGTCGGCGCGACGAACCAGCCGCGCGGCTGTTCTTTGGGAACCGACCCGCCGGCCACCAACCTGGCATCGCTGTCCTTGCCGACGTCGATGTAGCCCAGCACCCGGTCTCGCTGCCGCGAGCTGACCATGGGGCCGATTTCGGTGCCCGGATCCAGTGGGTCGCCGACCGCCATCCCGTCGGCCAATGCCGCGACCGCGTCGACGATCTCGTCGTAGCGTGATCTTGGTGCCAGGATGCGCGAGCTCAGGTGGCAGGTCTGGCCGTTGTTGACGAACGACGCGTTACGCAATCCCCGCATCGTCGCTTCCAGATCGGCGTCGTCGAGGATGATCGCCGCCGATTTGCCGCCGAGTTCCAGGGTGACCGGTCGCATCAAGCGTCCGCACATTTCGGCGACCAGCCGCCCGGTGGCCGTCGACCCGGTGAACGCGACTTTGTCGACGCCGGGATGTGCCACCAGGCAGGCGCCCACAGCCGGACCACCCGACACCACGTTCAGCACCCCGGGCGGCAACCCAGCATCGACGGCAGCTTCCGCGAAAACCAATGCATCCAAGGCGGTTTCGGGCGACGCTTTAAGAACTACGGTGCAGCCGGCGGCGAGTGCGGGCGCAACCTTCATCGCGGCCAGCGCCTGCGGATAGTTCCACGGGATGATCGCGGCGACCACTCCGACGGCCTCGCGGCGGACGATCGTGTGCCCGATCATGCTCGGACGGATCTCCTCCACCGGAGCCTCGGTGATCAGCTGTGCGTAGTACCGCAACAGCAACGGCGGGAACGCCCCATTGGCGCCCCGCGACAGCGAGATCGGCATGCCGTTTTCCCGGGTGACCAGCTCGCTGGTGGGCTTGGCGCGCGACTTCAGCGCGTCCGCCATCGCGATTAGAATGCCGGCACGATGCTCCGGTGAACTCGCGCGCCAATCGGGTAATGCCCGGCGCGCCGCGGCGACGGCCTGGTTGATGTCCGATTCGGTGACGCAAGCGCCGTCGCCGAGTGGTTCGCCGGTGGCCGCCTCCAGCACCGGTTCGACGTTGTCGGCGGTGTGAAACCGACCGTCTACGAAGAACTGTGCGGGCGAAGATGTCACTGCAAGCCTCCTACGACCCTGCGAACAGTACCCCTTCGCCGATCAACCGCTCGATGTCGTCCGGGCTCATGCCGAGCAATTGCTCGCAGATCTCACGGGTGTCCTGGCCGGCTTGCGGTGCCGGTCGTTGGGCAGCCTGCGGGACGTGGCGAAACGGCGCGGGACCGGTTTCGGCGGGCAGTAGACGAGCGATCAGTGGATGTGTCATGTCGCGGAACAGGTTTCGCTCGATCAGCTGTGGATCTTCGAGGATGTCGGGTGGCCGGTTCATCGGGCCGGCGGCAACGCCGGCCTCCTGTAGCGATTGTGCCGCCTGCAGTGGTGTGCGGGTGCTGGTCCACGCTGACAGCACCCTCACCAATTCGGCGCGGTTGGTCACCCGGGCCGCGCCGGTGGCGAAGCGATCGTGGTCAGCAAGCTGGGGCTGGCCTAAAGCCGATGCGGCGCAGTGCCATTCGTTGTCGGAGGTAATGGAGATGACGCACCATTCGTCGTCGCCGGCGCAGGGGCAGACGGCGTGCACAGAGGTGTCTTTGCGAACGTCGGCGATTCCGTTCGCCAAGGCGGCCTCGGTGACGAACAGGGTGTCGAGTTGATTGACGACGACTTCGGCCTGAGAAACGTGAACGTGAGCGCCCTGCTGGCGTTCGCCGCTGCGATCCCGTCGGATCAACGCGGCTAGGGCCAGGATTGCGACGATGCGCCCGACGACATGATCGGGGAAGATCGTCGTTGCGTCGTAGAACGGGTGCCGGGCGCCTTCGGCGGGCGCATCCTCCGACGTCCACACGCCGGTAACCCCGGTGGTAGCGCGCACCAGAGGTCCGTAGCCCAGCCGACGGCTCCAAGGCCCCCGATTGCCGAAGGCGCTGCTGCCGGCCAGCACGATCCGCGGATTGAGCGTACGCAGTGCATCGTAGTTAAATCCAAGTGCGGTAAGGGTTCCCGGTTTGAAGTTGGCGAAGACGGCGTCAGCTTCTGCGACCAGCCGGCCGAAGACCTCCTTGCCCTGTGCGTTGCGCAGGTCGATGCCGAGTGCCCGGTGATTACGGTGGGTCCACGCGAACGACTCACTCATCGCGTCGCCGACCCGGGCCTGCCGCAAACCGTCCGGGTAGTCGGCACTTTCGACCTTGATGACCTCGGCGCCGAGATCTCCGAACAGGCGGCTCAGCTCGCCGCCTGCCACGATGATGCCGAGATCCAAGATTCGCAGTCCCGCGAACGGGTACCCGCCCAGCTCGCCCGACGGGCTTGGTGCTGGCGCGGGAGAGGCCAGCCAGCGTGGTTTGTCGTGTCCGACGGCAGGCGCCGGCGTCCGGAAGCCAGCCCGCCGCTCGTCGACGACGAAGTAGCCGGTGGGCACCGTCGTACGC
>JAVROZ010000477.1:0-4711 GCA_032162485.1 Mycobacterium sp. | reverse complement strand
CAACCAGCGTCGGAGCAACTGCGGTGATGGTGGCGCTGGCGCGGGCGGCCGAGACCGCCAGCGCCGACCCGCTGATCCGGGACGAGTTCGCTGAACCGTTGGTCTCCACACCGGAGCTGGCGGCAGTGCGCGAGCAGGTGGCCGCGTGGTGGGCTCCCGAGCCGGATGCGGACGACTCCGACTTCGCCGTCGACGCCCAGCAGATGGTCAATTATCAGGCCGTGCGCACTCACTTCTTCGACGCGTACTTCGGCGAAGCCGCCGCGTCGGGAATCCGGCAGGTGGTGCTGCTGGCCGCCGGTCTGGATTCACGCGCGTACCGATTGGATTGGCCGGCCGGTACCACCGTCTACGAGATCGACCTACCCAAGGTTCTCGACTACAAAGCTCAGACCCTCGCCGAGCTGGGCGCCACCCCGACGGCAGACCGTCGAGCTGTGCCGGTTGACCTGCGCCACGACTGGCCGCAGGCGCTGCGCGACGCAGGATTCGACGCGGCTACGCCGACGGCGTGGTTGGCCGAAGGGCTGTTGCCCTTTCTGCCGGCAGCGGCGCAGGAAGCCATGTTCGCCTCGATCGACTCGCTGAGTGGAACAGGCAGCAGGGTTGCCGTCGAGATCTTCGGCGTCGACAACGCACATCGCGAAGAAGCTGAACAGAAGTGGGAGCAGCGCAAAGCCAAGCGGGCGGCGCGCGGCGAGGACACCTCGTTCAACCCGTTCGACCTGTGGTTTGACGACGAAGGGCGGCCCGACCCGGCCGATTGGTTTGCCGCCCACGGCTGGGCCACCGGCAGGGTGGGTGCCCGGGAGGAGGCCGAGCGTCTGGGCCGGCCGCCGCAGTCCGAAGATCGACCGTTTGCCAACGGTTTCGTGACGGCTGCCAAGTCCTGAACGCGCGGTTCGTCCTGATCTTTACTGTTGCCGTCCTATTGCTGCCAAGGCCGGGTGACTAGGATCGCGGTTATCGCCGATAAGCGAACGCGCGCGACCGGCTGCGGGCGCTCCGGTAAGGAAGGACAACGATGACCACCGAATCCCCACCCAAGGCCGCCGCCACGCCCGCCAACGGGCAGAGCGCCCCCGACCCGAGCAGTATCGCTGAGACAGTGGCCCGGCTGCGCCAGACGTTCGCTACCGGACGTACCCGCGACATCGAGTGGCGTAAGAACCAGTTGCTGCAGCTGGCGAAGTTGGTGGAGGAGAACGAGCCCGCGATCGCCGCCGCGCTCGCCGAAGATCTGGACCGCAACCCGGTCGAGGCGTTCATCGCCGACATCGCCACCACGGCGGGCGAAGCCAAGTTCGCGGCCAAGAAGCTGCGCAAGTGGACCCGCCGCAAACACCTGCTGCTGGAGGCACCGCAGCTGCCCGGCCGTGGCTGGGTCGAGTACGAGCCCTACGGCACGGTGCTGATCATCGGCGCCTGGAACTACCCGATCTACCTGACGCTGGGTCCTGCGGTCGGCGCCATCGCGGCCGGCAATGCCGTGATCCTCAAGCCGTCGGAAATCGCCGCGGCGTCGTCCCGGTTGATGGCCGAATTGGTGCCGAAATACCTGGACAACGACGCGATCGCGGTGATCGAGGGCGACGGCATGGTGAGCCAGGAGCTGATCAAGCAGGGCCTGGACCGCGTCATGTTCACCGGCGGCACCGAAATCGGCCGCAAGGTCTATGAAGGCGCGGCGAAGCACCTGACGCCGGTCACGCTCGAACTCGGCGGCAAGAGCCCGGTGATCGTGGCGGCCGACGCCGACGTGGATGTCGCGGCCAAGCGGATCGCCTGGATCAAGATCATGAACTCAGGTCAGACCTGCGTCGCGCCCGACTACGTGCTGGCCGACGCCACGATCCGCGACGAACTCGTCAGCAAGATCGGTGCCGCCATCACCAAGTACCGGGCAAAGGAGAACCAGGCCGGCATGCGCATCGTCAACGAGCGCCAGTTCGACCGGTTGAGCGGCTACATCTCCGAAGCCGAATCCGACGGGACTTCGAACGTGGCCGTCGGCGGCAAGTGCGACGCCTCGAGCCTGCGCATCCAGCCGACCGTGGTCGTCGACCCGGACCTGCAGGGGCCACTGATGCAGAATGAGATCTTCGGGCCGATCCTGCCGATAGTCACGGTGAAGTCCCTGGACGAAGCAATCGACTTCGTCAACGCCCGGCCCAAGCCGCTGTCGGCATACCTGTTCACCAAGTCGAAGGAAACCCGCGAACGGGTGATCAAGGAGGTGACGGCGGGCGGCATGCTGATCAACCACCTCGCCTTCCAGGTGTCAACGGCCAAGCTGCCGTTCGGTGGGGTCGGCGCATCGGGTATGGGTGCTTACCACGGAAAGTGGGGATTCGACGAGTTCAGCCACCGCAAGTCGGTGCTGACCAAACCGACTCGTCCCGACTTCTCCAGCATGATCTACCCGCCCTACACCGAGCGCGCCTTCAAGTTGGCTCGCAGGCTGTTCTAGTTGACGGCTTTAACTCGTCCCGGCACCGGCCGTTCCGTTGTAGGCCGGCGCCGGTCTCCGTAATGAATTGCCCTGTATCGCAGAGAGGAAGCTGATGCCCGGAGTGCAGGATCGTGTCGTCGTAGTCACCGGAGCCGGTGGGGGATTGGGCCGTGAATACGCCCTCACTCTTGCCCGGGAGGGCGCCAACGTCGTGGTCAACGACCTCGGTGGTTCGCGCGACGGCACGGGCGGCGGATCGGCGATGGCAGACAAGGTGGTTGCCGAGATCCGGGACGCAGGAGGGCGTGCGGTCGCCAACTATGACAGCGTCGCCGAAGCCGACGGTGCGGCCAACATCATCAAGACCGCGCTCGACGAGTTCGGTGCCGTGCACGGCGTGGTGAGCAACGCCGGGATTCTGCGGGACGGCACATTCCACAAGATGACGTCGGAGAATTGGGACGCCGTGCTCAAGGTGCACCTGTACGGCGGTTACAACGTCATTCGCGCGGCGTGGCCCCACTTCCGCGAGCAGAGCTACGGCCGGGTCGTCGTCGCAACATCGACCAGTGGGTTGTTCGGCAACTTCGGTCAGACCAACTACGGGGCGGCCAAGCTCGGTCTGGTGGGCCTGATCAACACGCTGGCGCTGGAGGGGGCCAAGTACAACATCCACTCCAACGCCGTCGCCCCGATCGCGGCCACCCGGATGACCGAGGACATCATGCCCAAAGAGGTGCTGGAAAAGCTGACCCCGGAGTTCGTCGCGCCGGTGGTGGCCTACCTGTGCACCGAGGAGAACCCCGACAACGGATCGGTTTTCGTCGTCGGCGGTGGCAAGGTGCAGCACGTAGCGCTGTTCGGCAACGAGGGTGCCAACTTCGACAAGCCGCCGACGGTGCAGGATGTGGCGGACCAATGGGGTGAAATCACCGACCTGTCGGCCGCGAAAAAAGCTGGATTCAAGCTGTAACTTAAATGAAAGCCTGTGTCGTACAAGAGCTTTCCGGCCCGTCCGGCATAGTCTATACCGACGTCGACGACGTATCCGATGGCGCTGGCAACATCGTCATCGAGGTACGTGCCGCCGGAGTGTGCTTCCCGGATCTGCTCCTGACCAAGGGCAAATATCAACTGAAGTTGCCGCCGCCGTTCGTGCCCGGCATGGAAACCGCCGGCGTGGTGAGGTCGGCGCCCGCGGACTCAGGGTTCCGTGTGGGCGAACGAGTTTCGGCTTTCGGTGTGCTCGGCTGCTACGCCGAACAGGTGGCGGTTCCGGTGCCCAACGTGATGCGGAGCCCCGCCGAACTCGACGACGCCGAAGCGGTGTCGTTGCTGGTCAATTACAACACCGTGTATTTCGCGCTGGCACGTCGAGCCGTGATGCGGCCGGGTCAGACGGTGCTGGTGCTCGGCGCCGCCGGCGGGGTGGGGACGGCCGCGGTCCAGGTCGCCAAGGCGATGGGTGCCAGTCAGGTGATAGCCGTGGTGCACCGCAAAACCGCAATGGACTACGTGGCCGCGCTCGGCGCCGACCAGGTGCTCCATCTTGCTCCCGGCTGGGTTGAGCGGGTGCATGCGCACACCAATGGTCAAGGGGTGGATATCGTCGTCGATCCGATCGGCGGCCGGACCTTCGACGACGCGATTCGCGCGCTGGCGATCGACGGAAAGTTGCTGGTGATCGGCTTCGCGGCCGGCAGCGTGCCGACGCTGACCGTCAACCGGCTGCTGTTGCGCAATATTGGTGTGCTGGGCGTCGCGTGGGGCGAATACCTGAACAAGGTGCCCGGTTCGGCGGTGTTGTTTTCCTCGGGTCTTAACCAGCTGGTCTCGTTGGGACTGAAACCGCCCCCACCGCAGCGCTATCCGCTGTCCGAAGCACGAGCGGCGCTGCAATATCTGGACGACGGCGGCGTGCTGGGCAAGGTTGTGCTCGAGCCCTAGCGCAACGCTTTCAGGTGGTGTTTTGAATCTCGGCTACCTCGCCTAGCCAATGCCCAAGATT
The DNA here is from genome assembly GCA_032162485.1 of Mycobacterium sp. Lineage (GTDB taxonomy): Bacteria > Actinomycetota > Actinomycetes > Mycobacteriales > Mycobacteriaceae > Mycobacterium. The sequence continues at coordinate 251 of JAVROZ010000477.1, read as the reverse complement.
GCCTCGACTGTATTCAGCAGGACTATCAGTTCGAATCCGCCTGCAAGGGTGACGATCGCCGTGTCCGCAGCCAAGGGGGCACCGAGCGCATACGCGAATCCCCCGAGGGGGTCGCCGTCGATTGCCTGCTCTATGCCGTCGAGGAAAAGGTTGAAGTCGTACGACGGCATTGTGGTCACAAGCACGTTCGCGATGTCTGCTGTCGGAAGCAGCACCGCGTAGGCGTTCGCCGACGCGTTCGTTATCGCAGT
>JAVROZ010000476.1:0-2905 GCA_032162485.1 Mycobacterium sp. | reverse complement strand
AGCGGCTCCACTGGCACCGTGTATCGGACGTTGTTATTGCGGACAGTTCCCGGTGCCGCTGTCGACACCATCGCACGCTTCGAAGACGAACTTCGATCAATGCCGCGCTACGTAAACACAATCATCGCCTGGCAGCTGAGCCGGGTAGACGAGGCGATCGGAACGTCGCAGTGGACCCACGTCTTCGAGCAGGAGTTCACCGACCTGGACGGTCTGATCGGTCCGTACCTGATGCATCCCATCCACTGGGCTGTGGTGGATCGCTGGTTCGACCCCGAGTGCCCGGAGGTGATTGTCCGGGATCGCGTCTGCCACAGTTTCTGCGCGTTGCCTGACGCCGCGAGAAAGCCCCTCGGCACGCGTCAGCCAGGCATGCCCTAAACGCCCGCGGGCAGGATGTTCGGGTTGGCCGTCGCGGGTGGCTGCAGCGGCGCCAGTATGGACGTGCCGTCCAGCGAATGCACTTGCAAGCCCTGTGACCAGGGATAGTGCAGACTGAACGCCACCAGCCCGGTGCGTTCGGCGGCGGGCAGATGACACATTGCCAGCACGGTCTCGGCCAGGTATTCCACCGGCTCGGTCGGGAACGAGTCTGGAATCAGTTGCGCGGCACCGGGAGTACGGATCGCCGTCGATGGGCCGACGCAATTGACCGCGATGTTGGCGTGCAGGAGTTCAGCAGCCACACCCTGGCTGAAGCGATGCAGCGCGGCCTTGCACGAGGCGTAGACGACGTCTCCGGCGGTCCTGTTGTAGTCCCGATAAGGCCGTACGGGTGCAACACCGGTGACCGACCCAATGTTGACGATCCAACCGGCGCCTTGGTTGCGCATCAGCGGCACAGCCGCTTTGGTCAGGACGAACGGCGTGCGCAGGTAATGCTCGATGGTCCGGTCGAAGGTCTCCATGGTCATGTCTTCGATCATCGAGTAATCCGCGAAGCCAGCATTGTTGACCAGGATGTCGATGCGGCCGGTGCGATCGATCACCTCGTCGATCAGGACAGCGCGCTGCGCGGGGTCTTCCAGGTCGGCTACCACTCCGATCGCTAGGCCGCCCGTAGCCTCGATCAAAGCAATGGTCTCGGCGATTGAGCCGGGAATCGTGAGGGTCGTACCGGCCCGCGTCGACGAAGATGGGGTGTGGGACCGGGCCGTTACCACCACTGTGGCACCCTCGGCGGCGAGTCGCTGGGCTATCGCTCGGCCGATACCCCGGCTGCTGCCGGTCACCAAAGCCGTTCTACCAGAGAGCAACCTCGTCATCGCAGCTCGAAGTGTGCTTCGTTGGGCGCGCGGTGCTGATGCCAGAGGTCGACCAGGCGGTACGGGGTGGCAACCACGACCCGGCCCGAACCCGAGCGGTAGTAGGTATGCGCATTCGGGGTGTGACACCACACCGTTCCCGCCAGTGCCCTGTCGATTCCGGCTACGTACTCGTCGTAGGCCTGCCGCGTCACTTCCATGGTCGTGGCACCGCGCAGCGCCATCAGTTGCAGACACTCGATGATGTAGTGCGCCATCACCTCCATCGAGAAGTTGGCGCCCGCGCCGTGTCCGGGACTGTAGTTGGGCGCCGAGTTGATGAACAGGTTGGGGAATCCCGGTACCGTGCCGCCGCGGTAGGCCGCCGGACTGTCGCCCCACTCGTCGACGAGCTTGTGTCCGTCGCGGCCGCGGATATCGATGGTGGACAGGAAGTCCAGGTGGTACCCGGTTGCGTAGATGATGACATCGAGATCGACGTGCCTACCGTCCTGTGTGACAATGCCATTCGCGTTGACCTCGGCCGGCTCGCTGGCCTCGACGTCGACGTGGTCACGGGTCAGCGCCGCGTAGTAACCCCCGGGATCGCGGATGATCCGCTTACCGTATGGCGCAAAATTCGGGGTTATCTTCTTCGCCAAGTCTGTTCCCGCGCCGAACGTTTCATCGATGTATTTCAGGCACATTTGCAACAGCACGTCGTTGGCAGGCGAGATCGACAGATGACTCTGCGCCCAATCCGGGTCTCGCAGGATGACCGGATAGTTGTTGTCCGCCGTGCCCCAATACGACTTCAGCCGGTTCCAATTCGCGTAATACGGCAGGTGGCGACCAAGGTAGCGGCGGTGCTCGGGAACGTCGTCGGTCAGCCGCTTGCGTGGTGCGACCCAGTGCGGTTGCCGCTGGAACACCGTCAGATGCTCGACCTGATCGACACACGCGTCCACGATCTGCACCGCGGTACAACCGGCACCGATGATCGCGACCCGTCGGCCGGTCAGGTCCAGCGATGCGTTCCACTGGGCGGAATGAATACTGTTGCCCGCGAATGTCTCTCGACCAGGTAAGTCCGGCCAGCGTGGTCGATTGAGGTAGCCGGCGGCCGTAATCACCACACGGGCATAGCTGATGTCGTGGTTACCGTCGCGGTCAACCGACCGAATCTGCCACTGTGCCCGGCCCTCGTCCCACCACAGGCCCTTGATCTCGGTGCCGAATCGGGTGTGGGCACGCAACCCGTATTTGTCGGCCAGCGACACCAGATAGGCCTGGTATTCGGCACCCTGCGGGTAGTAGCTCGTCCATTCCGGATTCACCTCCCTCGACAGCGAGTAGTAGGCCGACGGAGTGTCCACACCGATGCCCGGGTAGGTGGTTGTCAGCCAGGTGCCACCGACCTCGTCGTTGCGGTCGAAGATCTGGTAGCCCACGCCGGCATCGGCGGCGGCCAGCGCTGCGATGATGCCGGCGAGTCCCGCGCCGACGATAGCCACGTCCGTCGTATCCGGAATCGGGACCGTGCGTGGCAGCGTGGGCTCCGACCGCCGGAAGCCGCCCTGTTCCAGCAGCAGCGGAACGAATTCGTCGTCAACCTCACAACCCAGGGCCACCGGCAGCAACCGCCGAAACAATGCCGAGTC
>JAVROZ010000475.1:0-3824 GCA_032162485.1 Mycobacterium sp. | reverse complement strand
CCGGGATCGTGCTGAGCGAGATGTTGGGTGACAGATTCACACCCGAGCCACGCCGATCCGATGTTCCGCTCGTGCTGCGCGTGTATGACCGGGCGCTGGGGTCCGCGGTGGCGCAGCGGTTCGGCTTCGAACATGTTCGGTCGACCGTCGATCTGGCGGCACCGTGGTTCATCGGCGCGGCTATGGGCCTTCAGGTGCTGAGCACGTTCTCCGTGGGACGACACTCTTTCATGGTGGGCGGAATGCACGTCGCACCCGGCAGCGAGCTCGATGGCATGCCCATGTACCAGCTCTCGACCCAAACCCGCGTCATTGCGATCACTCGGGATGATGCGGAGGTCACACTGCATCCGCGCCGCGGAGCCCAACTCCAGGGTGGTGACACCGTCTACCTTGTCGGCCCGTACCGCGAGCTGCTGGCATTCCTCCGAAAGGGACAGGCATTGGAGCAATCGGCTGGCGAGGACTCTGCGTCGGAGGCGGCAGCGGGTTAACGGGGCAGCGCTTCGGCGACGTCGGCCGCGCGCCGCAGCTGGTCGATGTCGGAGCTGGTGGGGATGAGATGTACCTCGTCGGTGCCGATCTCTGCGAACTTGCGTAGCACCGCCAGCAGTTCGTCTTCACTGCCCGCCCAGCCGGTCGTCGGCGCCATTGCGTCGACGTACTCGGCCGGAATCCAGTTCATGTAGCGGCGCAGGTGACGATGCACCTGGGCGCGGGCCTCGTCGGCCGCGCCAAAAGCGAACCAGAAGGAGGTCGCCAGGTGCGGTGCGGGCTTTCCGGCTTCGGCCCAGGCCGTCCGCGCGACGTCGAACAGCTGGTTCTGGTTGACGAGATCGAGGTCAAGGGTGGTTCCGGCCATTCCGTCGGCCCAGGCCACGGCGCTGCGGACGGTCTTGGGGCCGGTGGTGCCGACGAGCAGCTGCGGACCTCCGGCCTGGACGGGCGGCGGTCCGACGGGCCGCACCGAGTCGGTGGTCTTTTCGCCGGCCCACACTCGTTTCATCACGGCCACCCGCTCGGCCATGCCACGCATCGTCTGTGTCTGGGGGTCGGCGCCCACGGCGTTGTAGTCCTCATGCCTGCCGCCCGCGCCAATTCCCACCGTCAGTCGCCCGCCGCTGAGCAGGTCGCCCGTCGCCAACCCCTTGGCCAGCAGCACCGGGTCGTGCAGCTGCGGCACGATCACCGTCGTTACCAAACGCACCCGATCGGTCCAGGCGGACAGGGCGCCGAGCAGCGTCAGGCTGTCCGGATTGTCGAAGGCGATGCGCTCGCCCCAACACAGCGACGAGAACGGGCCCTCGTCGATCGCCCGCGCCCAATTCTTGAGCAGCGTCGCGTCGAGGTCGGGCTCCATCACGGGCATCGTCATACCTATCTGCACGGGGACGATTCTGGCAGTAAGGGCGATTCTGGCACCATGGGGTGGATGGCCCTTTCGAGCACGTCAATTGCCCATGTCCGGCTGACTGTCACCGATATCGAGCGATCCCGGCAGTTCTACGAGAGCGTCTTCGGTTGGCCGGTGCTGATAGAGGTTCCCGAGAATGCCGATGAAGCTGTGCGCGAACGACTGAGCTTCCTGTTCGGCGGTGTCATCTACGACATGGGCGGTGGCTTACTCGGATTGCGCCCGGTGGCCGAGGACCGTTTCGACGAAGACCGCACCGGTCTGGACCACATCGCGTTCCGGGTGGGCAGCAAAGCTGAATTAGATTCTGCTGCAGAACATCTCGACGAACTCGGCATCGCGCACGAACCGGTCAAGGATATCGGGCCTGCCTTCATCCTGGAGTTCCGCGACCCGGACAATATCGCTCTGGAGCTCACTGCGCCGAAGTAGGTGTGTGCCTGCCGGCGCGCGGGTCCCCTAATGCCAGGCTTGACGGCGTGTCGCTGTGCGGACACGCGGCTCGGCGGAAAAGGGAAATGCGGAAAAAGGGGAATGCGAGAAGAATGCCTATCAGTTTCAACCACACCATCGTCGCGTCACGCGACAAACGGCAGTCCGCGGAGTTTCTGACCGAGTTGTTCGGACTGCCCGACCCGACATCGTTCGGTCCCTTTATGGTCGTCGCGTTAGAACACGGCGCCTCCCTGGACTACGCCGACGTCGCAGAAAGTGACGAGATCCGGCCCCAGCACTATGCATTCCTGGTTTCTGAGGACGAGTTCGACGCCATCTACGGCAAGATCAAATCCCGCGGCTTACCGCACTGGGCCGACCCAGGGGCCAATCACCCCGGCGAGATCAACACCAGGGATGGCGGTCGTGGCGTGTACTTCCGGGATCCGGGCGGGCACGCCCTGGAGATCCTCACCCGGCCATACGGCTCCGGCGGCTAGCTGCGGGTCGGGCCGTGCCGGTGATTCTCCTGGTCGCGGTAGTCGTCGGCCATAGTTGCGACGTGCTGGGGCAGGGTTCCACCGGCGACGTCGGCCAGTGTGGTTTCTTCCAGCACTGACCGCATGCTGGCGCGCAATGCCCGCCACACGTCGGTAAGCGCGACGGTGGGTCCGGAATAGGGCAGGTCACCGAGCCCGATGTCGCGCACGCTGGCCAGCGGCCCGTCGATACAGCGCAGCACGTCGGCGATGCTGATCTCGGTTCCCGGCCGAGCGAGTTCGTAACCACCCTCACGACCCCGGCGGCTGCGCACCAGGCGATCGGTGCGCAGGTTGGTCAGGATGTCGACGAGAAATTGCGGCGGGATGCCCTGAGCCTGTGCCAAATCGTCCGTCTTGACCAGCGTGCCGCTGGGCACGGTAGCGAGCTGGACCATCGCGCGCACAGCGTATTCCGCCTTCGCCGACATCCGCATGTTCACCGATTGTGCCACCCGCACCTACGAAGCTTGTTAGGCGCGCACCTCGAGCATGTCGATCACGCTCTGCGCCTGCTCCTCGATACTGCGGTCTGCGATGAGCCGCAGGTCCGGGTTCTTCGGCCGCTGGTACGGACTGTCGATGCCGGTGAAATGCGTGATCTCCCCCGCGCGCGCTTTGGCATACAGCCCCTTGGGATCACGCCGTTCGCACTCCTTGAGCGGGGTATCGCAGAACACTTCGTAAAATCCGAATCCAGCGTCGGCGTGAACCTTCCGTGCCAACTCGCGGTGCTCGTCGAGCGGGCTGATGGCCGGCACCAACACGATCTGACCCGAATCGGCCAGCAGAGTCGCCACATGCGCGAGCCGACGGAGGTTTTCCGCGCGGTCGGCCATGCTGAATCCCAAATCCGCGTTGAGGCCATGCCGTAGGTTGTCACCGTCGAGAACGTATGCGGGAATACCCTTTTCGAGCAGCTTCTGCTCGACGAGCATCGCAACCGACGACTTACCGGCTCCCGACAGGCCGGTGAGCCACACCGTCCTGCCCTGGATCGCGCGGTCCCCGGCGGTAACCAATGACTTGTGCCGCACCGTGTTTGGGCTTGCCTTCTGTGCCGCGACATCGCGCAACACCATGCCCGCCGCCACTGTCCCGTTCGTGTCGGGGTCGATGAGGATGAACGAGCCAGTGCTGGCGTTGCGGGAATATTCGTCGAGCAGCAGCGGCACCTGGGTTCGCAGCGTGATACGGCCAAGCTCGTTGAGCTTCAACGCCGTTGCCGTCTTGTCGCGGTGCAGGGTGTTGACATCGAGACGGTAGTCCAGCGCGGCTATCCTGGCGCGCGTGGTGCGCGTCGTGTGTTTCAGAACATAGTCGCGCCCGGGTTCCAGCGCCGACGAATCCGCCATCCAGCACACGGTCGCGTCGAACTGCTGCGCAACTCTGGGCTGGTTGTTGGTGCGGGCGATCATGTCACCGCGGGAGATGTC
>JAVROZ010000474.1:0-3885 GCA_032162485.1 Mycobacterium sp. | reverse complement strand
CTGGAGTCGGTGTACCGACTGCGGCTAGCGTTGCCCCAGCTCGACCCCGGATCGTTGGCACTGGGCCGATCCGACGACGACCTGATCATCAGCGCAGGCGGTGTGCGGCGCCGGATTCGGTTGGCCTCGGTGCTGCGGCGGTGTACGGTGCTGGACGCACATCTGCGGAACGGTGAGTTGACCGTTCGTTTCCAACCAGATCGGGAGGTATGGCCGAAGTGAGTAAGGCTCATACCGATATTGGTCCCGAACTGCGCAGGCTGGCGCAGGCGATTGTGGACGGGATCGACCCCGCGGTGCGGGCCGCGGCGACGCTGGCATCGAGTGCCGGGACTGGCAAGTGCCAACAGGTGTGGTGCCCGGTGTGCGCACTGGCCGCGGTGGTGAACGGTGAGCAGCACCCCCTGGTGACGGTCATCGCCGACCACAGCGTCGCGCTGCTGGAAGTGATCCGGGCGATGGTCGATGACCTGGGCCAGTCGGGCGAGGGGACCGCGGCCCCACCGTTGGAGAACGAAACACCCGAAGGCAACCTGACCGATACCGAATCGCCCGGTGCGCGAACCAACGGCAACGGTGCCGCGAAAACTCATTACCAGCCCATCCCAGTCACTTTGCAGGAATGAGGCAGCAAGAACCCACTAGTTGCGAGGTGGTCGGAGCCATCGCGGGTGGGTACAGTTGGCGCAGACACCATCAGGTGGGGGCGAGAGGGAGCCATGTGGTACTACCTTTTTAAGTACGTTTTCATGGGTCCGCTCTTCACCTTGCTGGGTCGCCCGAAAGTCGAAGGATTGGAACACATCCCGAGTTCGGGGCCGGCGATCCTCGCCAGTAACCACCTCGCCGTAGCCGACAGTTTCTACCTTCCATTGGTGGTGCGTCGCCGAATCTTCTTCCTGGCCAAGGCCGAATACTTCACCGGTACCGGACTCAAGGGCTGGATCAACCGCTGGTTCTATACCGTCTCCGGTCAGGTACCCATCGACCGCACCAACGCCGACTCCGCACAAGGAGCGCTGATCGCTGCGCAGCGACTGCTGGCTCAGGGCAGGCTGCTGGGCATGTATCCCGAGGGCACCCGCTCGCCTGACGGTCGGCTCTATAAGGGCAAGACCGGGCTGGCCCGGCTCGCGCTGGAATCCGGGGTGCCGGTGATTCCGGTCGCCATGATCGGTACCAACGTCGTCAACCCGCCCGGCAAGAAGATGCTGCGGTTCGGCCGCGTCACCGTTCGTTTCGGCGAGCCGATGGACTTCTCCCGGTTCGACGGGCTGTCGGGCAACCACTTCATCGAGCGCGCTGTTATCGACGAGGTGATCTACGAACTGATGGGTCTGTCCGGTCAGGAATACGTCGACATCTATGCCGCCAGCCTCAAAGACGGCGCCACGGCCGGTAGCGCCGATGCGAGCGAAGGTGAGGATTCCAATCCGGATTCCTCGGATGCCACGCGGATTCCCGAGACCGCCGCCGGTTAGCCAGTTGACGGGCTGGTCGATCAGGTGGCGGCCGGCATCGGCGTGCGTTCGCGCGCTGCCGGGCGCGTCGGCACTACGTGGGCAGTGACGGTGACGCCGGCAACGACGATGACCGCAAGCGCCCACCACACGTAGGACATTCCCAGCAGTTGCCGCCACCAGGCCGCCGTCGTCTCGTGGTGCTTGGGAAGCAGGTCGATGGGCGTCCATCTCATCAGCGCCAGGCCTATCGCGGTGACAACGCCGAGCGCGACGTTGCGACGGCGCCACGCGAGGACCCCCGTCACCAACACGGCAGGCAACATCCATACCCAGTGGTGCGACCACGACACCGGCGAAACCACCAGCCCGAACAGGGCGACGCAGATGATTGCCAGCGTCGGCTCGTCGGCCCGCAGCACCCGGCGCATCGCCCAGCTGGTCGCCGCGAGTACCAGCAGGCACGCAAGCACCCACAACGGGAATCGCTCGTGTTGCTCGAGTCCCAACCGGGCCAGTGAACCCGCGATGTTCTGGTCGGTGTTCAACGCCGCCTCACCGATCCGGTCGGTGTGGCGCAGCGTCTGCGTCCAGTACTCCAAGGAATCGCTCCACGCCAGAGCGAAGCCGACCAGCGTCGCGCCCACGAACGACGCCAGGGAGATCAGGGCGGCCCGCTTGTCCCGACGGAGTAGGAAGTACAGCAAGAACACCGCCGGAGTGAGCATCAGCGCGATGCCCAAGCCCAGTAACACACCGCGGGGCCAGGGAGTGCGACGCGGGAAGCAGTCGGCGACCACCAGGGTCATCAGCACGGCGTTGATCTGCCCAAAGGCAAAGTTCGAGTTGATGGGTTCCAGCCAGACCGCCGCCGGGGCGACGATCATCACGGCCAACCACAATCTGCGCAGCCAGGCCGGTCCGGGAACCATCCTCGAGTCAGCCCAAACGTCAAGGCGGGCCAGCACGATCGCCGTCGACACCAGCAGGACTATCAGCGTCAGCACCGTGATCGCGATGCTGGCGACGGGCATCCCCATCCAGGCGAACGGGCTGAACGCGATGGCGGCAAGCGGGGGATAAGTGAACGGCAAATCCACGATTGGTGTGTGGAACATCACGTTCCCGCTGTACAGCGGTCGTCCGTCCAACCAGGCCCGACCGCCCATTTGGTAGACATCGATGTCGATGCGGTAGGGCAGGTGCCCGAACAGGTCCCAGCACGCGTATGCCAGCGCCACGGCTGCCAGCAGCCAGAGCAGGCACCACAGCGACACCCGCCCGAATCGACTGCCCACCTCGGGCGACTGCCATTTACTCATTTCAGACGACAGCCTAATCGTTACCGTGCTTTGTCTTGCCCACGCAGCGCGGCTTCCGGCATAAGCGCGCCGGGGGCGTAACTTTCTGGGGGTGCGCCATTGGCTGGAGCATGACATCGTCGACCGCGGCCGCCTGCCGTTGTTGTGCTGTCTGGTCGCCTTCATCCTGACCTTCTTTGTCACGCGGTCCTTTGTGCGCTTTATCCGCCATCGCGGCGATCAGGGCCGGCCGGCGAGGTGGTGGCAGCCGCGCAATATCCGCGTCGGGACGCTGCACCTTCACCACGTCACGTTCGGGGTGGTGCTGGTGATGTTGTCCGGGCTGAGTCTGGTCACTCTGGCGGTCAACGGGCAGGAACCTGAATTCACGTTATCCGGAACGCTTTTCGGCATCGGCGCGGCGTTGGTGCTGGATGAGTACGCGTTGATCCTGCACCTTTCCGATGTGTACTGGGAAGAGGACGGCCGCAGCTCGGTGGACGCGGTCTTCGCCGCGACCGCCGTCGCCGGACTGCTCATGCTTGGCCTGCACCCGTTGATGTTCTTCCTCCCCATCCCGCACGACGGGGGTTGGGTAATGCTGCAAAGCACCCTGGCGGTAGCGCTGGTGTTCACGCTTCCGTTGGCGGTGGTGGTGCTGCTCAAGGGCAAGGTCTGGACCGGATTGCTGGGCATGTTCCTCGTCGTGCTGCTGATCATCGGTGCGGTCCGCTTGTCCCGTCCGCATGCTCCGTGGGCGCGGTGGCGCTATACAGCGCGACCGGTCAAAATGCGGCGCGCGCTGGAGCGCGAGCGCAGATGGCGGCGTCCGGTCGTGCAGGCCAAGTTGTGGCTACAGGGTGCGATCGCCGGGACGCCGCGGTTGCCCGACGACCGCGTGGTAGAGGCTGTGCTGGACCTCGACGTGCATCCTGCGCCTCCACCCGAGGGCACCGGCCCCATCCTGATCAGCGGGTAGCGCTTCTCGGCGAGCAGTCGCAGAATCGCACTCGGGTCGGCCCGATCGTGCGAGTCTGCGTCTGCTCGGCGAACTAAGCTGCGGCGGTGCGGTTTTTCTACGACACCGAGTTCATCGAGGACGGCCGCACCATCGAGCTGATCTC
>JAVROZ010000473.1:0-5856 GCA_032162485.1 Mycobacterium sp. | reverse complement strand
CTGGCCAAGGAGTTCGATGCCTCGGTCGCCAACTTCTGGATGGCCACCCCACAGCAGCTTTATCGCGAGCTCGACCGGCTCGCCGAGCAGGGCCTGATCCAGGCACGCGTGGTTCACCAGGAACGGCGGCCCAACAAGCGGATGTACTCACTTACCGACGCGGGCCGCGACGCGATCCGGCAGTTCACCGCCAGAGCGCCCAAGCCGTCGGCAATCCGGGACGAACTGATGATCAAGACGGCCGCCGCCGATGCCGGCGACACGCACGCGGTTCGCGACTCCATCGCCGAACGGCTGCAGTGGGCCATCGCCAAATTGGAACGCTACGAGCGGTTGCGGACTCGGCTACTCGCCGGTCGCACCGAGGAGGAATTCGTGGCCAGTGCTGAACGCGTAGGCCCCTACCTGACCCTGCTGCGCGGCATTTCGTTCGAGCAGGAGAACATCCGCTGGGCTGAGCGTGCACTGATAATCATCGGACGCCGGCTACCAGTCCAGGCATGACTGGACACAGCGGTGCGGGTCACCCGAATAACGACCAGTACGGTTCGAACTGGATCACCCGCTCGAGGAAAAGCCTGGCATCCTCGCTGTCCGTTTTGGGATCGTCGCCGTGTGCCAGCGGGCACGATTTCGGGTCGGCTCTGGCGATCCACACGCCTTCAAGCGTTTCGTCCCGCCCACCGGAGGTGGGTGAAACCAGGTCGGCGGCGTATCCCATCGCACCAGGCTCCGTCAGGCCATCGCTGTAGTCCAGGTACTGTCCGTCGGTCAGCGTCACAACATGGTAGTGCGGCATCTGAGCCAAATGATCTGAAAGCACTTGCGCCTCACAGGTGTTGGTGGCCAGAGCATACATGCTTGGAGTTATCTCCGCAGCACCGAGATGTTTTCGCAATTCAGATCTAAACTCATTGCAATGAAGGAAAGCGCGGCCAGCGGCCAACGCGTCGTCCCGATTGTGCCGACCGCCGCCGACCCCGCCGGGCTCGGCGCAAACTTCATGAACCGGTCAGAACGTCGAGCGGCATTCGAGGCGGCCGCGCGCACCGCACCCGGCACCGTGCGTGCTGCCCTGCAAGTTGGCCCTCCAAACTGGCTAGCCGACAGCGAGGTTGATGCGTGATGCGCGAGCCGCGGGTCGTGATCATCGGCGCCGGTATGGCCGGGATCACCGCGCTGCATGTGTTTCACGAACGTGGGTTCTCCGCGGTCACCGTGCTGGAGAAGGCCTCCGATGTTGGCGGGGTGTGGCATTGGAATCGCTACCCGGGTCTGACCTGCGACGTGCCGTCGCAGCTCTACCAATTCGGGTTCGCACCCAAAGCTGACTGGTCGCATGTGTGGGCCGCCGGGAGTGACATCCAGCGCTACCACCGCGACGTCGTCGAGTCACTCGGCCTCGACGAACATATTCGGTTGGATTCTGAAGTCGTTGCGGCGCAATGGGAAGAGGAGACCAGCAGCTGGGCACTGACCACGGCCAACGGCGAACAGATCGCTGCCGACGTCGTCGTCTGCGCCACCGGAGTGCTGCATCATCCGGCCGTGCCCGACATCCCTGGACTCGACGAGTTCGCCGGCGCGGTTGTGCACACCGCCCGCTGGGACGACACCGTGGATACCGATGGCAAGCGCATTGCGGTCATTGGCACCGGCTCGACCGGCGTGCAGATTGTGTCCGCACTGCAGCCCGGTGTCGCAACGATCGAGCACTACGTGCGCTCTCCGCAGTGGATCTTGTGGGCGCCAATGTCGTTGCGACAGAGCACGGTTATCGGCACGGCGCTACGGCGCTCTCCGGCCGCCCATAACCTACTGCACCAGACGCTGCTGTGGGCATCGGGCATTCTCGCCGACATCACCACCCGTCCCTCGTGGCGGCGCCGCGCCGTGCAGCGCTATGCCCGATTGTGCCTGCGTCTTCAGGTTCGTGATGAAGGGCTGCGGGAGAAGCTGACCCCGGACTACGAGCCGCTGTGCAAGCGCCAGGTGGTATCGGGAACCTATTACCGCGCAATCCAATCCGACAACGCGGAATTGGTGACCGATCGGATCGTCGAAGTCACACCGACGGGCATCCGGACAGCGGACGGACGGCATCGTCCAACCGATGTCATCGTGGCGGCCACGGGATTCCAGCCGCATAACTACATGCGGCCAATGGAGATCACCGGCCGTGACGGCCTCACTATCGACAAAGCATGGGCCGGCGGCCCGAGGGCATATCGGATGACAGCGATTCCCGGCTTTCCCAACATGTTCACCGTGCTGGGCCCGCACTCTCCCACCGGATCCATCCCGCTGCAGTACTCGGCAGAGCGGACAGCCCGTTACATCGCGCGCTTCCTTGCGATGCTGCGCGACGGCGAGGCGACGTCGATCGAGGTGACCGAGCAAGCGACGGATGAGTTCAATGACGATGTGTCAGAGGCGATGACGCCGACCGTGTGGAACACCGGCTGCAACTCGTGGTATCTCACCGACAACCAGACCATCGATCTGTGGCCATACAACCGCGCGACATTGACAACGATGCTGGCCGCACCCGAACCAGCGCACTTCCACATCCGGTAATGGTCAGCACCACTGGAACGGTCGGGGCAGGGTGATCGTCCGTTCGGCGGCCGGGTACCAGCCCTGCGGGGCATGCTGGTCGGTGTGCAGATAGCACTGCACACGCACGTCGCGGCTGGCGGGTGTGAAGGTCAACATCCTGCTTACCGGCAGGGTGGTCAGCGGCATGTGATGGCGGCTCAGCGAGGCGACATTGAGAAACCAGGTGCCCCACCGGTTTTCGATGTGCGTCTTGCCCCCATGGTTGTCGTCGGGGTGAGTGTGGGTATGTCCGGCGAGCCACATGGCCACGCGGCCGGGCTGTGCGGCGAGAAAGGATTCGAACTGGGCTGAGTCGGGCTGGCTGTTGACCCAGTACAGAAATGACGCACCTTGTGGTGTGCCCTGCGGGAAGGGCCGGTGGTAGTGCTCCTGCCATTGCCCGTCGGCGCCCTTACGCACGCCTTCCCATTCCCCGGAGGCGACGGTGGTGTTCTTCAGTACATAGTGATGCACCGTAACGATGTTGAGATCGGGGTGCGCCAAAACCATGTCCTGCCACCAGCGAAAGGTTTCACCGCTCACCACTCCGCCGGGATTTCCGCCCAGTGTTCCTCGACCGACCTTCTGACTCGGCTCGTTGCGGTCGCTCATCATCAGGAAGAGCAGATTGCCCACCCGGAAGGAGTAGCGCTCCCAGGTTCCAGTGATCGGATAGCGGCGCGCCCGGGCATCCACTCCCGAGCTTTCGGTGTGCTCCCCCAATGGATCAATCCACTTGCGCCACCACCAGGCCTCCGGTTCATCAAGGCCATTACGGTCGTGGTTGCCGCAGACGCTGTAGACATCCTCGCGGCGGTGTCGGCGCAGCGCGCCGAACTGTTGTCGTACTTCGAGTCCTTCGGCGTCATCAGGCAGGCTGTGATGCGCACCCGACATGTCTCCCACATCGACTGCGAGATCCCACTCGAATGACGGCCCGCCGTCTGCCCCGCCGACCTCGGACGCAATGATGGCTTCCGCCAGACTCTCTCGACCGTAGTGCTTGTCGGTGCCGACATGCGCATCACCGAACGCCCACAACCGGAGGGGCCGGCGGCCAGCCAGGTGTCGGTCAGCCATCGTGATCGTCCAGCAGTCCCCACCGCCGACGGATCCGTAAGTCCACCGCGCTGAACAATGCGTCGACGAAGATCCCTATCGCCAGGATCACCGTCATGATGGCGATAGCCGCGGGCATGTCGGTGAGATTCTGCGCATTCTCCAGCAGCACCCCGATCGACGAAGTGTTGGCGACCAGGACAACGAGTTCGCCGGCCATCAGGCTGCGCCAGGCGAAGGCCCACCCTTGCTTGAGTCCGGCGACGAACATCGGCAACGCGGCCGGCACTATCACGTGCCGGTACATGGCGACGGACGTCAGTTGCAGTGTTGTCGCGGCGCGCAGCAGCAAGGGCGAGATGTGGTCGACACCGGAGATCACCCCCAGCGCCACCGAGGGCACGGTGCCGATGACGATCACAAAGAGGATCGCTGAAGTGTTCAAGCCGAAAAAAATAATGGCGAAGGGAAACCAGGCTATCGCCGGCATCGTCTGCAGACCGGTGACCAACGGTCCGAAAGCGGTGCGCAGCAATCGGTTACGCGCAATCAGCACCCCTATACCCGAGCCGATCACCGCCGCCAGGGCAAACCCGCTCACCGCTCTACCCATCGTCGTTGCGACGGCCTCCCACAGCAACGCCGCGTGCATCTGGTGCCAAAGATTCTCGGCGACGGCTACGGGGCCGGGCAGGATGAACGAGGGCCTCCATCCGCTCAACACGATCAGTTCCCAGATGGTGACAATCACCGAGATTGCCACCAGTTTGGGCCACATCGCGACCACGATGCGGTGCGTGACGCCGAGGCGACCCGGATCGGCGGGCGCGGTGATGCGGATGGCGTCGTTGAGTTCAGTTGCCATTGCCAGTTGCACTCCGATTGAGTTGCTCGGTGATTCCAGCGGCCAGTTCGGCAACCTCTGCGGTGTTGATGTCACGCGGGCGCGGCAACGTCACCGTGAATTCTTCGACGACGATGGCAGGTCTCTCGCTCAACAGAACGACGCGATCGGCAAGACGCACCGCCTCGCGCACGTTGTGGGTGACGAAAACGACTGTGAGGTTGCGGGCCAGTACGATTCGTTCCAGCTCGCCTTGGAGGCGGTCGCGCGTCAAGGCATCCAGCGCGGCGAACGGTTCGTCCATGAGCAGCACGTCGGCGTCTTGAGCCAGGGCGCGTGCCAATGCCACTCGCTGCTGCATACCACCGGAGAGCTGGTGGGGTCGTCTGTCGACGGAATCGGACAGTCCAACGGTGTGCAGGAGTTCGCGGGCGGCCGCGCCCCGTTGGCGGCGGGAGATACCCTTTGCCCTGAGCGCCAACTCAACGTTGCCCACCGCGGTCAGCCACGGAAACAAGGCCGGTTCCTGGAACATCATCGCGACGCGGTGATCACCCGTCTCGACTCGCCCCGATGTGGGCTTGTCGAGGTTGGCGATCAGGGACAGCAGTGTGCTCTTTCCGCACCCGGAGACGCCGACGACACAAACGAACTCACCCACACCTACCGTCAGCGACAGCGGGCCCAACGCCGCCACGGACCGCTGCCCCTTCCCGTAGCGTTTGGCCACCCGGTCCAGGCGCAGTGCCGCTACGGAGTCAGACGGGCCCGACTCGTCGGAGACGGGACTCGGCACGGGGCTCGGCACGGGGGCACCGCGGATGGCCGCGGCCGTCACGCGGCTACCGGCGGATTACCCCGAGCCGCGAGTTCTCGGTTGAGGGGACCGAAATCGAAAATGCCGTCAAGGTTGAGCGGCTGCAGCAATCCAACTGAAACACCCTTGCTTACCTGGTCTTTCAGAGATTCCACTCCAGGATCGTTGGTGAATGTCGTTTCCTGAAACGACGCGGTCAACACCTCCGGCGCCAGTCCGCCGCCCAGTGCCTTGGTCAAGGTGGCGTTCGCGGAGCGCGCCGCGGCTCCGGGATCATTGTGGATCAGTTCATTAGCCTCGATCTGGCCACGAACCAGGCCCGCGACGACGTCGGGGTGGGCGGACAGAAATTCTTGCCGAACAACCAGGATGGTGATGGTGTTCGGGTCCGACCAGAGCCGGACACCGCCCGCGTTCACCAGCTGCACATCGTAGGGCGCGGATTCGATGGCGCCGTCGATCTGGTTGCTGATGAACTGTTGCACGATCGCTGACTCGGGGTTCGTCGGCTTTATTGAGACGTCCCCTCCGCCTTGCG
>JAVROZ010000472.1:0-8801 GCA_032162485.1 Mycobacterium sp. | reverse complement strand
GCGCCTTGGCGAGAAAGCCTCGCTGATCGCGGGGTCGAATCGGTCAGAGTCCGGCGACGCGCCGCCCGCTGACCCCTGCGCCCCCTTCCGGGGACTGAAAATCCTTGATCTGAGCACCTTTTGGGCGGGCGCCTACCTGACTTGCTATATGGGCGCACTGGGTGCCGACGTCGTCAAGGTGGAGTCCATCCAGCGACCCGACGGGCACCGGTTCTCAGGTGCAATGTCACGCGACGGGGATGACTGGTACGAGCGTGGACCCCTTTGGCAGGCAACAAATCTCAACAAACTGGATATCACTCTGGACCTTTCGTCGGAGCGTGGTCGCGCCATCGCCTTGAAGCTGGCCGCCGCGGCAGATGTCGTCATCGAGAATTTCTCGCCACGAGTGGTGGAACATTTCGGACTCGACTACAACGCGCTGGTGCCGATCAATCCGGATGTGATCATGGTCCGTATGCCGGGATTCGGACTGGCCGGACCGTGGCGCGACTACGTCGGGTGGGCCCTCAACATCGAGCAGCTCGCCGGTATGTCGGCGGCCACCGGGTACCCCGACGGGCCACCGTGCAATTTGCAGGGGCCCGCCGACCCGATCGCCGGCGTGCACGCCGGTGTCGCGCTCCTGGCAGCACTTGATCACCGCCGCCGCACGGGGGAGGGGCAACTAATCGAGGTCGCCCAGATTGAGGTGGGTGCTGCGGTTAGCGCCGAACCGCTGATCGAATACTCGATGAACGGGTTCGTCAGGGGGCGTGAAGGAAACCGGCATCGAAGCGTTGCTCAGGGTGTCTATCCGGCTAGCGTGGCCGACGATTGGGTCGCTGTCTCAATACGCGATGACGCGGACTGGTCTGCATTGGCGGCCGTCATGTCTCGCCCCGAACTCGTAGGCGATTCTCGCTTCAGGACCACGGCCTTGCGCCTGGACAATCACGAGGAATTCGATGAGATCGTTGGGGGCTGGACACGGGGTCGTACCGCCGACGAGGTCGTAAGTGCCTTGTCCGCCAGCGGGATACCCGCCGAGCGGGTGCTCACCGGCGACCGGATGTACGAGGTACCTCAGCTCGATGCCCGTGGGTATTACCAGGAGATCGACCACCCCATCACCGGCCGGCTTCGCTATCCGGGCTGGCCGTTTCATATCAGGCCGGGCCTTCGGTGGCCGCATCGTTGCTCCGCGCCCACGCTGGGTCAACACAACAACGAAGTATTGGGACAGCTCGGAATCTCCGACGAGGAGCTGAACGAGCTTCGCGCGCAACGGATTATCGGTGAAAAGGTGTTAAATCTCTAGGACGACCGTGCCCAGGCCGCCACCACATCTCGGGTCGTTGTCACTGTCGCCAGCAACGACAGGGTGTTGTCGATTACCGATTCCGCGTACTCCCGGGGGTAGCCACTGACGGCGTCACGCGGGAGCACGAACTGGTACCCGCCGTTGACCGCATCCATGACGAAGTTGGTGATTGCGATATTGACCGATACGCCGACGCCGACAATTGTCCTGATGCCGAGATTGCGGAGCACTGAGTCCAGGTCAGTGCCGGTCATCGGTCCCACACCGTGCAGCCGCGTCAACACCAGATCGGTTGGTGCAAGGCCGAGTTCGGGCAGGAGCGAGGCACCTGGACTGCCGGGCGCCAGGTCGGCCGCAAAGGACTTACCCGCTGCGAATAAACGTGCGTTGGTGTTGGACCCGCGACCGTCGGACCGTCGCTGAATCAGGCAGTGAACTACGGTGGCGCGTGCGCTGCGGGCTGCATCGAGCAGCCTGGCGATGTTCGGCACAGCTTCCCGGCGTGCCTCCTCGGCGAGGAGCGGGAGGCCGGCCTGGTCCCCGATGACGCCACCTTGACACTCCTGCGTGACGATGGCGGTAATCGCCGGATCCAACAGTTCGTCAAGACGCGGTTTAGGCATGAGAACAGACGTTATCGCAGTTGAAGGCACCAGCTGGGGCACAGCGGTTTCGCAATCCGGCGGTTGAGCGCACCCCCGGCGCCGGTCCTGGGCCAAGACACGGTCAAACCCGGTTGGCGCGAGCCGGTGCGGCATGCCGGGGCGCTAGGTGAACCACGTCCGTGACCACGGTCGGATTACTGCGTGCCGCGTCGACCAGCGACACCAACGTGTTGGCGACGTCGCTCAACGCCGACATCTGTTGCGGTATCTGACCGTTCTGCACCCAAGCGCGGTACAACTCCGCGAGAAGATCCCGATCGGCTCCGCGCAGGATCTCGGTATCCTTCGTCGGTCCGATGCTGGCCCGGATGATCGACAACTCGGGATGTTCTTCCCGCCATGAGTGCAGAATCTCATCGAGCGCGGCTTTGCTGGAGTTATAAGCCGCGACCCCGGCCCGCGGCCGGCCGACGTCGTGGCAGGAGGCGATCAGGATGACGGCGTTCTCGGAGAGGTGCGGCAAGGCCGCTTGCAATATCTGGGAGGCTGCCACCGCATTCACGACGAATGCGTGCATCCACGTGGTGACATCGGTGTCCTCGACGTGAGCGAAGGGAGCTACCGCGCTGGTGAAGATCACCGCATCGAAGCCACCGAGGGCGGCGGCGATTTCCTCGATGACAGGCTTTATCGACGAGGTGTTCGACACGTCAAGCTCGTGGGCTGTGCCGTCCAAAGTTTCGGCGGCCTTCGTCAACAACTCGATACGCCGCGCGGCCAGGGCGAGACGCGCACCCCGTGCGTGCGCCGCAACCGCGAACGCCTGGCCGATGCCGGAGGACGCGCCGATGACTAGCGTTCGCATTCCTGCCAGGTCTTGGGGGGGACCGCTCACGTCATTCACCCTTTCGAAGTGCCCGATATTCTTCGGCAACAGTATTGGTAATACCGGCACCTGAGGGAACCGCCTCCGCGATGGTTTGGTTCACGACAGCGTTCGCGGACAGGCATGCACCGTCTTCGTCGAGTATCACCATGGACGGAGGGCATTGCCCATTCTTCGCTGGGCCGGACAAACTGGTCGCGGCACTCGAGACACTGGTGCTCGCGCCCTGAGGGCATCTCACTAGACGAAGGCTGGTACATGACGGATCGTCCGAAACTCTCGCTGTATCTGCGCTCTTACAGCAACCAACCCGACGAAGACTGGAACGCGATCCTGCAGACGGCTCGCGCCATGGATGCTGCCGGTGTCGACCGAGTGGTGGTCTCCGACCACGTCGTCTTTGGTGAAAACCTCGACGCGTACGGCAACCCGGCGGCTGGGGGAACCGCCGGTGGGAGACAACCGACGGGGCCCGACGGCGATTGGCTGGAACCGCTGGTGTTCTTGACTGCGGTGGCCGCGACGACCACACGCATCCGGCTGAGCACCGGTGTTCTGCTCGCCGCGTTGAGACGTCCGGCAGTGCTGGCCAAACAGCTGGCGACCATGGACGTGCTGTCGGATGGGCGGGTGGACCTCGGTGTCGGGATCGGTTGGCAACGCGAGGAATACGAAGCCGCCGGCCTACCCTTCAAGCGTCGGGGCCGCCTGCTGGACCACACTCTCGAGGTGTGTCAAACGTTGTGGACTCAACAACGCGCCACCTACAGTTCGCCCGAGTTGTCCTTCGACGGCATACATCAGATGCCCAAACCGCGCCAACCCGGCGGCATTCCGATCTGGGTCAGCGGAACGGTGAACCCCGCGGTCGCGCGACGGCTGAGCCGCTTCGGAAAGCGTTGGATCCCATGGGGTCCGGCGATCAGCGACCTCAAGGGCGCCGTCCCCGCGATGAAGCAGGCAATTCGCGATGCCGGTGGGGATCCCAGCGATCTGCAGGTCCAAGGTTCCGCAGCGCTGGTGAAGGCGTCCGACCGGTCAATCGACGTGGCTGGTTCGCTCGCAGCGGTTCCGCAACTGGTCGCCGATGGGGCTACCGATATCCGCTTCGCGGGAACGCTTCCATCAGATCCTGTGCGGGCCAGCGACGTGCTTTCGGAGCTGGTGAGCGCGTTCCGGCAGGCCACCGATTGATCGCGGACGGTCAGTAGCTGGCGACCAGCTTGCTGTATTGCGGGCAGTAGGCTCGGACGGAGACCGCGATAAAGGCTTCGGCGTGAGCGCCGAACTCGGGGTGATCCTTGTTGGCGTCGCGGAACTCCGCCGCTATTTGTTGCACCGTCTTCCCTGCCGCGAAGCTCTGACACGCCGCCTTGCCGTTCGAGACGGCAACTGACGGATTAGAGAACTCGATGCCCTTGTCGTTGAGCGCCGCGATGTAGTTGTTGTCCTGATCGGGAGTCGAATCGATGGTCGTAGCCGTCGGCGCTGTCGTTCGCACCGATGCAACCGTCGTGCCCGGCGCGGATGCGTTGTCGGGAGCTTTGCTGCTCATCACCCAACCGACCACCACGATCACGATCGCCAGGGCGAGACAGGTCAGCAGTACCGCGGCGGCCCTGCTCCACGCCGTCATCCAGGTCTGGTCGATGTCTGCCGGTTCGTTAGCTACGCCCCGCTTTTCGCCGAAGTTGCCATCCGGGATGTCCGGGTTGGCCGGCATGTTTCTGACGTCCGGGACATCGTTGCCGCTCGACCAAGCCAAACTCACCGACTCCGTATTTGCGGAGCTGGGTACCGCAACCGTCTCGCCGGCGTTGTAGTCGGCACCCCCGACCGGGTCAGGCATGAGGTCATCGTAGTCGGCGCACCCCGCGGCTTCAGGTCAGGTGACGATTGCGCCAGCCGGAGAAGCGACCGCTTGGCGACTGAATCGCCGCCATCACCGAGCTCATTGAAGACGCCACCGACTTGCCGCGTTCCTGGGGTCCCGAGGCAGGCGCCGCGGGCGCATCGCCTTCCCACCATGTCGGTTCCAGCAACGCCGATGTCACTGGAATGGCTTTGTCGACGCTCTCGCGTCCCCACCTGCACGCACGCTCGATCGCTGCCGTGGAGGGTGCCAGGTTGATCGGCGACAGGGTGGGCTCGAATCGAACGAGATGGTCGGCGTAGGGCAGATTGCGCAGCATCTGCAGCTGGATCGCCTGCAGGATCGGCGCCAGCCACAGGTGTCTCGAATCCCACTGCGGATGGAAGCAATCAAAGGCCAGGTAACACGCATTGCGGGTGCCGAGCTTGCCATCGCGGACCCGTTTCCACGCCAACTCGACGGGCACATTGCTGGCCGCGCCGCCGTCCACCAGCGCTGCGATATTGCGCGCGGCGAACAAGTCGTCGAGGAGCGGAAGCATACGCGGGTCGCGTGTTTCGTGGTGTAGCACGCCGGGGATCGCCGATGAGAACGACGCCGCATCGAGGACGTCCAAGTCGAGGGCGGGATCGTCGCCGGTGACGATGATCGGCTTGACCACCCGCAAGTCGATGAACGCCGAGACCTGCCACATGCGTGCCGCCACGAGCGGCCCAATTCCGATGGGACGGAACGGGATTGATCTCAGCTGCAACGCTGCCAGCTCAGGACGGCGGAACCTGGACGGCAACGCGGCGTACGGTTGCCGGCGCACACCGGCGACCACGACGTCGAATGGGATGGCCAGATCCGACATGCGCATCCGCTCCCCGTCCGCTCGGCTGAGCAGGGCATGGGCGAACTGGTCGAAGCGCAGCGCGAACAGGCCCGCCATGCCGTGGCGGCGGCGCAGCCGCTCCGGGGCAAGAATGGCCCGATAGGACACCGTCTTGGCCCACGCCACGTACTCCTCGATCGGCACCGGCAGTTCGCGGGCCACCAGGCTGCCCATGATCGACCCGAAGGACGAGCCGATCAGGTAGTCAGGCAGCTGACCGGCTTCCAGCAGACGTTGCATGCCGCCGATGTAGACAAAGCCGGCGCCCCCACCGCCGCCCAGGATTGTCACGAGCTTCTTGTAGCCGACCTCGGCGTCGAGTTCGGCGGCGGAGAAATCATTGCGATGGCGCTCGATGAGCACGCGTCGCTGGTCGTCCTGATCGTCGCTCAAGTGGGACAACGCATCTCGAGCCGTGGTCAACGCCTTGACCGGAGCCGGCTCCTCACGCAACGGCCCGAACAGGGTGTCGACGACCCTGGAGCGCCATGGCCCGATCTCCGCGCCCACCGAGATGTCCCCACGTCCGCGGGCGCCGTCAGGACCCGCCGCTCCGGGTTCGAAGTCGGCGAGTCGGGCGAAGTTGAGGACGTAGCGCAGTTTGCGCAATTCCTCGTCGCTCAATACGTCGGGGTGGGCCAGGTGGTTGCGGACGAGCCTGCTTTCCATCTTCTGCAGCAGCAGGGCCGGATCGGCGGACGGCAGTTCGCCAGGGTCGACGGCTTCAAGGTCTTCGATGTCCTCGTCGCCGACCTCGTCAATCAGGTCGAACGCGGGCGTGCTTCTGCCTCGTCTCCAGCCCCTCCGTGGGACCCAACCGCGCACAGCATCGGCGAACGGGATGTCCACGGCTACCGTCCGGGGACAGAAATGGTGGGCATCGCCGAGGTGCCAGGCCAGCAACCCAGCGGGCTGATCCCCTTGTTGATCGCGGCGGTGATGCAGTTCTGCACCACAACGTTGGGGTCGTTGCTGATCGAGCGGGACAGAATCTCATTCGCCTTCGCCTGAGCCTCGGCCGTGCGCTGGGACTCCACCGCTATCGAGGTCTGGGCACGTTGCTGGTTGAGCTGGTTGATCTTGTCCTCGGTGCCCTGGTCGTACTGGATGGTCGGCACGTTGATGTCGAAGATGTCGACTTGGCCGCCGACGTCCTTGCGCATGATGTCCGCGGCACGCTTGGCGAGGTTGGGCAGCGGGGAGACATCGAGGTTCTGCGGATCAAGCGGGTTGAAGGCGGCGAACACCTCGTTGAGCGCGACCGACAGATTCCGCTCGATCAGGTTGACCCGCACATTGTCGAAGGTCTTGTACTGCTGGAAGAGTTCGGGAGCGGCGGGCTGCTTCAGTTGCCAGCGGATGCTGACATCGGCCCACGCCGTGGACTGATTTCCCAGCCGGACCATGATCCGCTCGTCGTGGTTGCTTTCCTTGACGTATTTGTCGATCTGAATGGCGCCGTCCATCTGGTGGGTCATCTGCCAGGGCCATTTAGCGTGAAAGCCGTTGTTCAGACTGACCCCGGTGGGCCGGCCGAAGGTGGTGACGATCGCGAGCTGGCGGGTCCCGACGATGGTGAAGCAGCCGAACACGAAGGACAGCAGCGCCACTGCCAGTGCGATTATCGTGACTCGTTTGCCGCGGCTGCGCCCTTTGTCGCTGCCGGCGAACCTCCACAGCACCGCTGCGACGCCGGCGGCAATCAACCCGAAGACAAACAGCACGATCTGAAACGTCATCCGTGGACTCCTTCTACTGGTCGCCTGGTGCCGCCGGCATCCATATTCTGGGCCCCTACATGATGGATGTGATTGCCGGATAGAAGAAGGTGATGCGATGGCGCGGATACCCGCAGCGCTCAGACTCACGACCGAAGAGTTGGACGAGCTGATGGCGTCGTCGTGGAATATGCGGATAGCGACGATCGGACCGGGTCAGCGGATCAATCTCACTCCGCTGTGGTTCGCCTGGACCGCCAGACGGGTCTACTTCTACGGCCGCGGGCAAAAAATCGCGAACCTTCGGCGCAACCCTGTTTGCAGCGTCCTGGTTGATCGTAACGAGCGCTTTCCTGAACTAGTGGGTGCGATGTTTCAGGGCCGCGCCAGCGTGCTGGAGAACGCCGAGCAGGAGGACGCGGATCCGCATCTCGAAGAGATGCGGTGGGTGATGGGTGCGAAATACCCTGGCGGACATGGAGAACCGCAGAGCGAGGAGCCGGTGCGGTACCCGCAGACCGCCAGTGGGCGATCGGCACGATGGGTGGTTTTCGAGCCCGACCGCCTGATTAGTTGGGACAACCGCAAATTGCCGAAACGTGGCCTTCGTTGATGGGTGCCTCGGCGCATCGTGGGCTGGATACAAGACATCACCTGGACTTCATGCGCCGGTGACATGGCCACCCGGGGGATGCGCTGCATATCGTTCCCGGTGAGCGCAAACGCCGAATCACAAGTTACGAGCTGATGTTTCGCGACTCACTTCATGCGACTACCGATCCGCCTTGCGGAGAAAGCTGAGTACAACATGCTCTCGATCGCCATTGTTCTCTTCATCATTGTGTTCCCGATCCTCATCCCAGTGGGCGTGGAGTCGTTCGGCGCGATCAACGACGCTCACAAGCGGAGGCATAACCGGTCGACCCACTCGGCGATGGCTTCCGGCGCCCAGCGATAGCGATTGGACCGGTCAGATAGGCTGCGGCGATGTCGATCGATCGTGCCGCGCTGATCGCGGGCAGCATAAGATTTGCCTCGGGTATCTCATTCCTGGTCGACCCGATCGCTGCCAACAAGCTCTGGGGTGATCCGGACGACCAAACCGCAACTGCGCAACTGTTATTGCGGTCAATGGGTTACCGCGACGCGCTGATAGGTGGCCTGCTCGCGGTCTCAGCGCTGAGGGGTAAGAACACCCGCGGCTGGTTCCTTGCCTCCGGTGGTGCCGATGCCGCCGACCTACTCGGCGGGCTCAGCGTCCACCAACAGTTGAAGCCCGCGCAGCGAGCCATCGGTCTCGGGGGCGCCGCCGTTGGCATCGGCGTCGGGTTATGGGGTGCGGCGCGGCGCAGGCCGGGGCAGGTCGAAACGCCGGAAGCCTGACGCTCGCCGGGACCGGTTCACGTCCAAGGGCCGATGCCGCCGACCTTCTCGATGCGGATACGCGTCAAGAACCCCGGCGGTGCACCGGCCGGCGGGAATACGTCCGGGTCGGACAGCGTCTGCGCGAGTTCCTTCAGCAATTCCGGTGCGCCGCCC
>JAVROZ010000471.1:0-6089 GCA_032162485.1 Mycobacterium sp. | reverse complement strand
GCCGTCATCGTGCTGACAATCCGCGGCGAGCTCGTCACCCAGATCGAGGCGACGGCCGATCCGTCGGCCCGGGCGGGTGTTCCCCCCCAGCGGTAGCCGCGGCGGGCGGACGGCCCTGCTCAGGCGGGCGGGTAGGCCTCCCATCCGGTCGGGATGCGAAATATCCAGTGATGGTGGCGGCGATCTGCAAGAACTTGAGCCGCGTCGGCGGCGCCATTTCGTGGGTTACGTCGATGACACCGCCGGGCCGCAGATGCGGGTCGAAGGGCACTTCCACCACGGGTTGTCCGTGATCGACGAACTCGCGAGCCAGCAATGACCGGGTGCGCTTGTCGGCGTGGCCGTCGGAGTCGTTGAGCACCACAACGCTGCGTCGCAACAAATCGCCGAGCCCGTGATCCGACAACCACTCGAACGTCTTCGCGGCGGCGGCGGCACCGTCGGCCCACGGTGAGGAAACCACGATCAGTGCATCGAGGTCGCGCAATACCTCCTGGGTGACCGCGGCATCCATCGTCGAGCCGCAGTCGATGACGGAGATCGCAAAGTGGCGATCCAAGCGAAGGGCGGCTTCCCGGTAGATCGCCGAATCAAGCACCTTGCGAGCGCCCGCCGCCGGCTCCCCGCCCAGCACATAAAGGCCGGCGGAGTTCCTGCCCACCCGCGAGGTCACGTCCGCGAACGACTGCAGGTTCTTGTCGGCGGTCAACTCCCAGAACGAACCGACTGGCCGGGGATCGATTCTGCTGCTCAGTCGACCGAAGGCGGTATCGGCGTCGATGGCGACGACTCGGTCCTGCTGGCGCAGCTCGGCGAGGATCGAGCCGACGCTGGCGGCCACCGACGTCTTCCCGACGCCGCCCTTACCGAGGACGCCGACCTTGTGGTTGCCGTGCAGGGCGGTCCGTATCGCCGCCTCGAATTGGGCGGCATCGCGTTGCGCGGCCGACGGGCCGGGTTTGACCAGGCCGAAGGTCGCCGCTCGCAGCACCCGCCGCCAACCACGCTCGGCGGGCTGGCTACGAGCGGGCACCGGGACGGCAGCAGCACCCGCCCACGGACGGGGCGGCGGCGCAGCTCCGGGTCCGGGTGGTGCTGACGGTCTCCCAGCCGGCGGCCCAGCTCCCGGAAATCCGGGTCGCGGACTGCTGAAGGGGGGCGGCGGTGCTGGCAGTGGGGGCCGGGGCGCGTTCGGGTGGGGTGGTGGAAGTGGCGGCGCATGCGGACGGGGGTCGGCGCGCGGCGGCGCAGGGGGCGCAGGGGGAGGTGGCGGGGCCGGGGGTTCCGCTCGTGGCGGCGGTGATTGAGATGGGGGTGGCGGTGGCGGTGACGATGGCGATGGCGATGGCGGCGGCGGTGGCGGTGGCGGTGGCGATGACGGTGGTTGAGATGGCGGTGGCGGTGGCGGTGTTTCCTGCGCAGGGGGAGGAGGCGGCGGCGGTGCATCCGCGTGCGGCGGCGGCGGCGGTGGTGTCTCGGTGTCAGTAAGTGTCGGAGGTGCCTGCGGTGGTGGCGGGACCGGCGGCCGAAAGACCGGCGGGGCCGGGCGCGGGTGCGCCGGACGTGGATCTGGTGGGCGGGGAGCTGCCGTGTCCGGCTGGTCGGGCTGCACTCGGTTCCGCAGGAATTCTTGGGGCTCGTTCATGGGCTCCTCGGGTGCTTATGCGACTTGAAAGGCGACTCGACCGTCTCGCCGCCGGCCGACCGTGCAGAACTGCTTGGGTGATGAGCCCCACGGTCCGTCGGTCGATGCTGGACGTTGAAGTCCAGTATCGGTCACAGACCCGTGGACCCGAACCGGGTGCGCCCATACCCCGATGTGGCGAGCCGCTCCGTCAGATTATTTCAGCATTGTGCAAACTCGGTCGGGCCCCCCTGCGGCTGCATCGGGGCGGCAGGAACGCGTTCAACGAGGATTCCGACGACATTGCTGCCACGCCTTTTGCGCGCTGTGGTGCTGATGTGACTCGTCTAACTGAGCCCGGCGAAGGTGGTGGCGGAGGGAGCTGAGCGGCATCAGCAAACCCGCCGGAGTGGTTGCTGTGGTCTGGGTCCGGTGCGATCCCTGCCACAGCGGTCGAGCGTTGCCCCTGACCGGAGGTCGTGTCGCATGGCTGTCAATCGCTGGTAACAGCGAATTTACGGAGCCGCCAGTTGGCAGGTTACTATTGATAAGTTGGCATGTCAGGCGGTTTTTGTCATATCGTTTTACGACTTGTCGGAACTAGGTACAGGGCCCCCGTTCACCGCTGCACGGACGAATCCCTGACCCGAATATCTCCGCTTGGCGGACAGCCTATCGACGAGACCGAGGGGACCGGCCCGCAACCTTCGGGTAGGGCCCTCTCGATCAGGAAGTCGATCCGCGCAGCGGCCGTGCAGAAAATCTGCTGAAGGGTTAGGTGGGAATGACGCCAAAGCGCGTCGGGCTGTATAACCCCGCGTACGAACACGATTCGTGCGGCGTAGCCATGGTCGTGGACATGCACGGCCGGCGCAGCCGCGACATTGTGGACAAGGCGATTACCGCCCTGCTCAATCTTGAACACCGCGGTGCGGCCGGCGCCGAACCGCGCAGCGGTGACGGCGCAGGAATCCTGATCCAGGTCCCGGATGCCTTCCTCCGGGAGGTGGTCGACTTCGAGCTGCCCGAGGCGGGCAGCTACGCCACCGGCATCGCCTTCCTGCCGCAGTCGTCCAAGGATGCCGCGACGGCCTGCGCCGCGGTGGAGAAGATCGCCGAATCCGAGGGCTTGCAGGTGCTCGGCTGGCGCAATGTGCCGACCGACGACTCATCGCTGGGTGCGTTGTCCCGCGACGCGATGCCCACCTTCCGCCAGGTATTCATTGCCGGCGGCTCCGGCATGGCGCTGGAGCGGCGCGCCTACGTGGTGCGCAAGCGGGCCGAACACGAACTCGGCACCAAGGGCCCGGGGCAGGACGGCCCGGGCCGCGAGACGGTGTACTTCCCGAGCCTGTCCGGGCAGACGTTCGTCTACAAGGGCATGTTGACCACACCGCAGCTCAAAGCTTTCTACCTAGATCTGCAGGACAGTCGGCTGACCAGTGCACTAGGTATCGTGCACTCCCGGTTCTCCACGAACACCTTCCCGTCCTGGCCGTTGGCGCACCCGTTCCGGCGAGTCGCGCACAACGGCGAGATCAACACGGTCACCGGTAACGAGAACTGGATGCGGGCCCGTGAGGCCTTGATCAAGACCGACGTCTTCGGATCGGAAGACGACGTGGAGAAGCTTTACCCGATCTGTACCCCTGGCGCCTCGGACACTGCCCGCTTCGACGAGGTGGTCGAACTGCTGCACCTGGGCGGGCGCAGCCTTCCGCACGCCGTGCTGATGATGATTCCCGAGGCGTGGGAACGCAACGAGTCGATGGACCCGCAGCGACGGGCGTTCTACCAGTACCACTCGGCGCTGATGGAACCCTGGGACGGCCCGGCGTCGATCACGTTCACCGATGGCACGATCATCGGCGCGGTGCTGGATCGCAACGGTCTGCGCCCGTCGCGGATCTGGGTCACCGACGACGGCCTGGTCGTGATGGCGTCCGAGGCCGGTGTGCTGGACCTCGACCCGTCCACGGTGGTCAAGCGGATGCGGTTGCAGCCCGGCCGGATGTTCCTGGTGGACACCACGCAGGGCCGCATCGTCGCCGACGAGGAGATCAAAGCGGAACTGGCTGCCGAGCACCCCTATCAGGAGTGGCTCGACGACGGCTTGGTTCCGATCGAGAAGCTGCCGTCCAACACCTACGTGCGGATGCCGCACCACCGGCTGGTCGTGCGGCAGCAGACTTTCGGTTACACCTACGAGGAACTCAGCCTGCTGGTGGCGCCGATGGTCCGCACCGGCGGTGAGGCACTCGGGTCCATGGGTACCGATACGCCGATCGCGGTGTTGTCGAAGCGTCCGAAGATGCTCTACGACTACTTCCACCAGTTGTTCGCCCAGGTGACGAATCCTCCGCTGGACGCCATCCGCGAGGAGGTGGTGACCAGCCTGCAGGGCACCACCGGTGGAGAGCGCGACCTGCTCAGCCCGGACGAGTATTCGTGTCACCAGATCACGCTGCCGACGCCGATTCTGCGGAACTTCGAATTGGCCAAGTTGATCAACCTCAACCCAGACGACGAAGTCAACGGACGCCCCCACGGCATGCGGTCCAGGGTGGTTCGCTGCCTGTACCCGGTCGCCGAAGGTGGTGCGGGGCTGGCTGCGGCGCTGGATCAGGTCCGTGCGGAGGCATCGGCCGCGATCGCCGACGGCGCGCGGATGATCATCCTGTCCGACCGCAACTCCGACGAGAAGATGGCCCCGATCCCGTCGCTGCTCGCTGTCGGCGCGGTGCACCATCACCTGGTGCGCGATCGCACCCGGACCCAGGTGGGCCTGGTGGTCGAATCCGGTGACGCCCGCGAGGTGCACCACATGGCGATGCTGATCGGTTGCGGGGCGGCCGCGGTCAACCCCTATCTGGTGTTCGAGTCGATCGAGGACATGCTCGACCGCAACGTCATCGACGGCGTGGACCGCAAGACCGCGCTGAACAACTACATCAAGGCCGCGGGCAAGGGTGTGTTGAAAGTGATGTCCAAGATGGGCATCTCGACCCTGGCGTCCTACACCGGCGCGCAGTTGTTCCAGGCCGTCGGCGTATCCGAGGACGTGCTCGACGAGTACTTCACCGGATTGGCCTGTCCGACTGGTGGTATCACACTGGACGACATCGCCGCCGACGTCGCCAGCCGACACGGGCTGGCCTACCTGGACCGGCCCGACGAGCGCGCGCACCGTGAACTCGAGGTCGGTGGGGAGTACCAGTGGCGTCGCGAGGGCGAGTACCACCTGTTCAACCCGGAGACCGTCTTCAAACTGCAGCACGCCACTCGCACCGGCCAGTACTCCATCTTCAAGGATTACACCCAGCTGATCGACGACCAGAGCGAGCGGATGGCTTCGCTACGCGGTCTGCTCAAATTCCGTGCGGGCGTTCGGCCGCCGGTGCCGCTGGAGGAGGTGGAGTCCGCCAGCGAGATCGTTAAACGCTTCTCGACCGGAGCGATGAGCTACGGCTCCATCTCCGCAGAAGCGCACGAGACCCTCGCCATCGCAATGAACCGGTTGGGCGGTCGGTCCAACAGTGGTGAGGGCGGCGAGGACGTCAAGCGGTTCGAGCACGATCCCAACGGGGATTGGCGACGCAGCGCGATCAAGCAGGTGGCCTCGGCCCGGTTCGGCGTCACGTCGCACTACCTGACCAACTGCACCGATATTCAGATTAAGATGGCCCAGGGCGCCAAGCCCGGTGAGGGAGGCCAACTTCCGGGCCACAAGGTGTATCCGTGGGTTGCCGAAGTCCGACACTCCACGCCGGGCGTCGGGCTGATCTCGCCGCCACCGCACCACGACATCTATTCCATCGAGGATCTCGCGCAGCTGATCCACGACCTGAAGAACGCAAACCCGTCCGCGCGGGTGCACGTCAAGCTGGTCTCCGAGAACGGTGTTGGGACGGTTGCGGCTGGGGTTTCTAAAGCGCACGCCGACGTGGTGTTGATCTCGGGGCATGACGGCGGCACCGGTGCAACACCGTTGACGTCGCAGAAGCACGCGGGCGCGCCGTGGGAATTGGGTCTGGCCGAAACGCAGCAGACATTGCTGCTCAACGGTTTACGCGACCGGATCGTCGTTCAGGTGGACGGTCAACTCAAGACCGGCCGCGACGTGATGATCGCGACGCTGCTGGGCGCTGAGGAATTCGGTTTTGCCACAGCGCCTTTGGTAGTGGCGGGCTGCATCATGATGCGTGTCTGCCACCTGGACACCTGCCCGGTCGGTGTGGCCACTCAGAACCCGTTGCTGCGGCAGCGGTTCGCCGGCAAGCCGGAGTTCGTGGAGAACTTCTTCATGTTCATCGCCGAAGAAGTGCGGGAGTACATGGCGCAGTTGGGCTTCCGGACCATCAATGAGGCCGTCGGCCAAGCGGGCGCACTCGACACCACCCTGGCGCGCGCGCACTGGAAGGCGCACCGGCTGGACCTGACTCCGGTGCTGCACGAGCCCGAGTCG
>JAVROZ010000470.1:0-4310 GCA_032162485.1 Mycobacterium sp. | reverse complement strand
GGCATGGGCTCGACCGAGGAGCTCATCTGGGGCTATGACGCACTGCGTGAGCGCGGCACCAAGGCCTTCTACCCGTTGGGCGTGCAGAAATACATGCCCAACGGGCCAGCTGCGACCGTGGGGTTGGAGCGGAAGGCCAAGGCCGGGGTATGTGCCCCGGTGTCGGCATGCGCGTCAGGCGCCGAAGGCATCGCCCAGGCCTGGCGGCACATCGCGTTCGGCGAGGCCGACATTGCGATCTGCGGGGGTGTCGAAACCAAGATCGAGGCGGTGCCCATCGCGGCTTTCGCCGCCATGCGCATCGTCTTGTCCACAAAGAACGACGATCCGGCCGGCGCTTGTCGCCCGTTCGACCGCGACCGCGACGGATTCGTGTTCGGCGAAGCCGGGGCACTCATGGTTATCGAGACCGAAGAACACGCGAAAGCCCGCGGCGCCAAAGTCCTGGCGCGGATCATGGGCGCCAGCATCACCTCGGACGGCTATCACATGGTGGCCCCGGACCCCAACGGCGAACGCGCCGGGTACGCGATGACCCGGGCGATTCAACTCGCGGGCCTGACACCAGGCGATATCGATCACGTCAACGCCCACGCCACCGGCACTCAGGTGGGCGACGTGGCCGAGAGTCACGCCATCAACAACGCCCTGGGCAGTAACAAGCCGGCGGTGTATGCACCCAAGGCTGCCCTCGGCCACTCGGTCGGTGCGGTTGGTGCGGTTGAGTCCATTCTGACCGTACTCGCCTTGCGGGATCAGGTGATTCCTCCGACGTTGAACCTGGTAAACCTCGACCCGCTGGTCGACTTGGACGTGGTGGCCGGCACGGCGCGATCGGGTGATTACCGCTACGCGATCAATAATTCGTTCGGATTCGGCGGTCACAACGTGTCGATTGCTTTCGGGCGCTACTAGCCGGCTAGCAAGGCGCCCGGTAACGCGCTGACGCGGGCGTCGGCGCGCGTGCGCCCGCGGTTCACGAAGCACCCCGCGGTTCACGAAGCAGGTTGTGCCATGTCGGAGATGAGAGCAGCCAGGGCGAGGATTCGCTGGGCGTCGCGCACGTGCAGGCTCTCGATCATGCGACCATCGACCGTGATGACGCTGTTCCCGGCGGCCTGCGCCTCCTCGTAAGCCGACACGACCTTGCGGGCGTGGACGATCTCGTCATCCGATGGGCCGAACGCCTCGTTGGTCGGACCGATCTGCGACGGATGGATCAGCGTTTTGCCGTCGAAACCCATCGCCCGCCCCTGTCGAGCCTCGGCTCGGAAGCCGTCGTCGTCCTTGATGTCGTTGAATACGCCATCAAGGATGACCTTTCCGGTCGCCCTTGCTCCCAACACCGCCAGCGCCAACGCGGGCATAACGGGCGCGCGTCCGGGTAGGTGCAGCGCGTGGAGTTCGTTCACGAGATCGTTGGTGCCGATCACCAGGGCAGCCAAGCGTTCGCCGGCCGAGACGATCTCCTCCACTCTGAGAAAAGCCCGCGGCGTTTCGATCATCGCCCACAGCTGCAACGAGTCCGGCGCGCCGAACGCGTCGAGTGCCGCCGTCAAAGCTTCGACCTGGGCGCCTGTGTCGACTTTCGGCACCAACACCCCGTCGGCGCCAGAGCGGGCCACGGCCGCCAGATCGTCGTCGTGCCAGTCGGTTCCGACGCCGTTGATGCGCACCACAACCTCACGGGGTTGATAGCTGTGCGACGAGATCGCGTCGCACACCGTGGTTCTGGACTCGACTTTCGCGTCAGGCCCAACGGCATCCTCGAGGTCGAAGATCAGCACATCTGCGGGAAGTGTCTTCCCCTTCTCCATTGCCCGGGACTTGTTGCCGGGCAGATAAAGGGCCGATCGCCGAGGGCGTAGTACGGGGGCCATGCAGTCTCACTTTCATTCGTCCAACAAGCTTCATGTTCTCCCAGACCTCCGGTGCTCGCGCACCGTGGGGACGGGCTCGCGGTGCCGATGGTTGGGATACCGCCGGAAGTGGGCAACCCAATACCGGCACGAATGTCCGAACAGACCGGAGGCTAAGCCCATGAACACCGTCCCGTCAGTCACTCTCAACGACGGGAACGCCATCCCGCAGCTTGGGTTTGGTGTCTTTCAGATTGAGCCGGATGAGACTGCTGCGGCCGTCCGTTCGGCACTCGAGGTGGGCTACCGCCATATCGACACCGCGCAGATGTACGGCAACGAAAAGGGAGTGGGCCAGGGCATTCGTGACGCGGGACTGGACCGCCGCGACGTCTTCATCACCAGCAAGCTCAACAACGGATTCCACCGGCCCGATGATGCGCGCGAGGCGTTCGACGCGACTCTGTCCGCACTGGGCTCGGACTACGTCGACCTCTTTCTCATCCACTGGCCGCTTCCGACGCTCTACGGCGGTGATTTCGTCTCGACGTGGAACACGCTCGAAGAATTCGCGAAGGACGGTCGTGCCCGCAGCATCGGCGTCTCGAACTTCCAACCGGAACATCTGGATCGACTCGCCGACGGCTCGCAGACGGTGCCGGCGGTCAACCAGATCGAAGTGCACCCCTACCTCGTCAACGACGCGGTGCGGGCCTACGGCAAGGACCACGGGATCGCCACCGAGGCGTGGTCGCCCCTTGCCCAGGGCAAGGTCCTCGATGACGAGGTCATCACGCGGATCGCGAAATCGGTCGATAAAACGCCTGCCCAGGTGGTGCTGCGTTGGCACATTCAGCGCGGCGACATCGTGTTTCCGAAGTCAGTGACACCCGAGCGGGTGAAGTCGAACTACGAGATCTTCGACTTCAACCTCAGCGATGACGATGTGGACGCGATCACCAGCTTGGATCGCGGCGAAGCAGGCCGTAGCGGAGCCCATCCCGACGAGTTCGATTACATCCCGGACTGAGTGCCCGGCGCGCTTTCAGCTCTGGGGACCCACCGGCGGCCAGTTGTGACCGGGTGCGGCATCGCCAGGGTCGGCATGCTCACCCCGCGCCAACGGCACCCACTGCTCGGTGGGTGCGGGCTGCTCCGAGGACGGGAAGTCCCGGAGTTGGCCCGAGGGCTTGGCGTCCCATTCGGCGAATGTCAGCGGCGTCTGCAACCAGCAGTGCAACAGGTTGTACGTCGCCTCCAGTGAATCGATGTGGGTGCGCTCCCAGCCGTGGCTGCCGTCCAGCCCGAAGCCGACGAGCGCGGCACGGGTGCCCGCGCCCGCTTCGATCGCGGCAGCGGCATCGGATCGGTAGTAGCGGAACACGTCACGCGCGAACGGTATGGCGTGTTCCTCGGCGAGCCGGCAAAGCTTTCGCGTCAAGTGGTAATCGAAAGGACCGTGCATGTCGGCCATCGGGATGGTCACGCCGTCCTCGAGAGAGTGCTGGCCGGGCGCGCATACGGCGTTGTCCACGGAGATCAGCTCGGCCACGCCCGCGGGTAGGCCGTCGCTGGCGCCGTGGCCGACCTCCTCGGTGATGGTGACCATGATCATCGTGCGGTGCGGCAGCACCACTTTGTTCTCCGAGAAGTTCTTGGCCAATGCCAGGGCCACCGCAACGCCGGCCTTGCCGTCCAGGTGGCGGGAAACGATGAAGCCGTCGGCGGCGAGTTCGGGGCTCGCGATCAGCGCGACGAAATCACCGACGTTCATCCCCAGCCGAACCAAATCCTCGCGCGAAGACACCTTGCGGTCGACGCGGACCTCCACGTGCTCCCAGTCGGTCGGTTGAGTGTCGATCTCGTCGCCGAAAGCGTGCCCGCTTGCCTTGAGCGGCATGACTGTTCCGGTGATGAATTCATCGGGGTCGTCGATGAAGATCCGCACCCGGGCCCCAGTAGCGAACCGTGCTGAGAAGGTGCCGACCGGGACCAACTCCAGCCGCCCGTTGTCTTTCAGTCTGCGTACCATGCAGCCGATGGTGTCCGAGTGAACAACCAGGGCCCGGTCGGTGGTCGCCGACTCCCCCGCGAGTTCGGCCATCAGCGCGCCGCGGCGGGTCAGCGAGAACGGCACGCCGAAGTCATCGAGGATGTCGCCGATCAACTGCATCACCGCATCGGTGCGCCCCGACGGGCTGGGGGTCTGCAGCATCGCGAGCAGCGTGTCGACCATCCACGCGCGATCGGTCTCGGCCATAGCCGCGGTTTGCGGCACCGTGTCTCCCTTCGAGATTGTTGGAAATCGTGTTCAACCTAGCGGGTGGCTAGCGTAATCGCGCGGCTGGCTGCGGTGGCTACCGCTTGCGTTCGCGCCACTCCCGTTCGAACGGCAACCGCCAAGCGTTGGGCGCAATCAATTGGTGAATCGCGTTGGGACCCCATGTCCCC
>JAVROZ010000469.1:0-3411 GCA_032162485.1 Mycobacterium sp. | reverse complement strand
GCGAACGTGCCCGGCGACGCTGCGGGCCCGGGCGACGTCACCGACAGGTACCGCAGCAACGAGTTGGGGCAGCAGAGCGCATTCGCGGCGGAACATGCGGTGCACGATCACCATGTCACTGGTGTCGCACAGCTTTGGCGCAGCGGTGCAGACGTTCGTGTTGGCCCAGGCTGTCGCGTCGATGGGCTGCTCAGGATCCCTCCCGCGGAGCTCGGCGAGGATGCGCTCGCGCGACAACTCGGTGTTCTCGTGCTCGCGGGCGTGTGCCTGCACGTTGCTCACCAGCTCCTCTTCGGTCTCCCCAGTGATTACGGTGCCCGACGGACCGCAAGTCAGGCTGAGACTCATGGCGATCTCCTTCCAGTGGGTGTTGCGGATTTGTGCGCAGTGGTCCGCGCCGCGCCGGACCCGTCACGACCTCCAAGGGAGGAGGAACGTGCGGCAGCAACGGGTGCGGTTCGTCGTGACACTGCGGATGTTGCCTCCACTCGCCCTCAGCGAGCTTGTGTCGGTTCCGCTGACCACATTAGTCAATAATATTGACTATATCAAGGTTGGGAGTGAAGCCCGCTGATGACCGCCTGTGCGGTTGGTAAAGCTGGCCAAGCGGCGTTTGAGGTGCGACGCCCGACGCCGACTAGGGTTTGTTGGCGTAGGGATCGGTGATCTCGCGGAGTTGATCCAGGATCTGTTGTAACAGTGTGAAGTTGCGGGTACCGAGATAGGTCTTCCACTCCGCCAGGATCTTGGAGGATGTCGCCATCGCCACCTCGGCCGCTCGCTGGCCACGTTCCTCGAACACGATCAACCTGGCCCGCCCGTCGGCTGGATCGGAGACCCGGCGAACATAGCCGAAGCGTTCCAGTTGATCGACCAGGACCCCGGTGCTCTGCTTACTTAATTGCGCCTGTTCAGCGAGGTCGGTGAGACGCGAGCCGTCCGGGGCGATGCGTTGAAACACCCGAGCCTGCGCGAGGGTCCAGTCGTTGAAGCCGGCATCCTCTAGAGCCCGAAAGATTCGGTCCTCCATGTGGCGGTACGGGATGAACAACGCAACCCCCAAATCAACCGGGTGCTCGTCGTTCATACCGTTCTCGGCTCCATCGTCCACCCGCTCGCACGGGAATTGCACCTTACGTCAGCACTACCGAGTCAGATCGAATCCGACACGCACCGACGCCGCGCGCATTGCTGCGCTTGCCGGGTTCAGCACGTGTCGTCCATGCGCTTCAGCGACTTCGTTCCCATGGCCATCAGCCCCTACTCCACGACTTCAGGTAGTCACGATACCTGACTAGTACGGACACGCACGGCGGTGATATGAAAACCCGGAGGTATGCCCCCGACGCGACTATCGAAAGTACGACACCCAAAAGGTCGTTGATCGGCGACGGCTATCGGCCTGCGGTCGGCCGTCCCCGCCGACTTCGTGAACGGCGTGGCCACCGGAGTTCCGACCTCAAGCAACTTCTCCCCACGCGGGACGGCAGAGGCCCACAACGGCGCCGTCTCCCCCACGGGAACTCGCACGTGTCAAACACGCACGGTTACCAGCATCGGATAGCCGGGCGCACCAGGTCGACGCGATGTGAGCCGGACGCTAGCAACGTGTTGGTGTTCGATCCGGAACACCTATCGAGAAGCAACCCCGGACGAGACCTGTCCGATCGGCCCGGTCCAGGCGCTGACCGTGGTCCCGAAGCATGCCATCTCGCCTGCGTGCGCATTACTCGCGCCAGCACTCGTAAGACCCAGAGCCGAACCTGCTCAATTCGTCACAGTGACGCATCTGCCTGTTCACATGGGAAATATCGGAGATCTCGAAACCTGACCCTCTTCGACCCGAAATAGATAAGCGCGAATATCGCGCCGGGCTTATCCTCGACATCCGGTCCATGCCGCCGCTGCTGACCGCCGGTTTTGTAGGGATATTCCTTATTCCTGCGGCCCTCCGTAGCCCGTTAGCGTCGAGCTAGCGGTGAAGTCGAGCCCGCCATGGGAGGCGCCACGTGCTGTGGGTCCACCTGCAGCACCCGCACTGCGCGATTTTACGAGCAACTCGAATTTCCTGATCGGGGTAAGGGAATTCCTTGGTTGTAACGGCTTTGAGAGGGACTGACCACGACTGGGGGAAGGGGCATTGTGTCGTTTCTGATCGTGCAACCAGATTTCGTGGCCGCGGCCGCGACGGATTTGGCAAATATCGGTTCCAGAATCAGCGAAGCCAGTTCCGCAGCGGCAGCGCCGACGACGGGCATCTTGGCGGCGGCGGCCGACGAGGTATCGGCTGCGATAGCGACGCTGTTCGGCACGCACGCCCAGGATTACCAGGCCCTCAGTGCCCAGGCCGCGGTGGTCCACCAGGAGTTTGTCCGGGCACTCACCGCGGGTGCGGGCGCCTATGCCGGCGCTGAGGCGGTCAACGCCGCCGCCGCCACCAATCCGTTGCAGGTCCTGCAGCAGCAGATACTCAACGCGATCAACACACCCACCGAAGTGCTACTGCAGCGCCCGCTGATCGGCGACGGCGTCAATGGAGCAGCGGGCACCGGGCAGAACGGCGGAGCCGGCGGGATTCTGTGGGGCAACGGCGGCAACGGGGGTTCCGGCGCCAAAGGCGGTACCGGCGGCATCGGCGGGGCCGCCGGCCTCTTCGGCAATGGCGGCATTGGCGGCACCGGAGGCAGTGGCAACGCAGCCGGCGCCGCTGGCACTGGCGGCACCGGTGGCGCGGGCGGGCTGCTATTCGGTAGTGGCGGCGCGGGCGGCATGGGCGGGGCCAGCGATTTTTCGAACGGCAGCGGCGGTCACGGTGGCGCCGGTGGTAATGCCATCGGGTTGTTCGGCAACGGCGGCGCCGGCGGTTTTGGCGGCTCAGCAAATCCGACCCAGGGCCCCGGTGGGGCCGGAGGCAGCGGCGGCAGCGGCGGCCTGATATTCGGCACCGGTGGCGACGGCGGCAATGCCGGATTCGGCAAGACGGGCAACGTGGGCGGTGCCGGCGGCCTCAGCGGTCTGTTGTTCGGCGATGGCGGCAATGGCGGTGACGGCTCCCAGGACGGCAACGGAGGCAGCGGCGGGAACGCCCGGCTGGTCGGCAACGGCGGGGTAGGAGGGACGGGCGGCGAGCAACTCGCGGCAGCGGGGAGCGGGGGTGCTGGCGGCGCAGGTGGGCCACTGCTCGGCAACGGCGGTCGCGGCGGAACGGGCGGGCAGTCAATCGTCGGTACCTCTGGCGCAGGCGGGATGGGCGGCAACGCGGTAGGGCTGATCGGCAACGGCGGCGACGGCGGCGTGGGCGGCGCCCATGGCGCCGGCCTCGGCGCCGGTCCCGGAGGTGGCGGCGGCCGCGGCGGGCTGCTGTTGGGCCTCGACGGGGACGACGGACCGACAGGGCCCTCGTGAGGACCT
>JAVROZ010000468.1:0-3384 GCA_032162485.1 Mycobacterium sp. | reverse complement strand
GAGGGTTACAACTGGAAGGGCGACCCGAACGCCACCACCAGCGGTCAGGGAGTGCCGCAGTATCCGCCCGGACAGGATCCGCGACTACCACCGCCTCGCGGAACCGCGCCGCCGCTACCGCCGCCGCCGCCGGTGGCGGTAGCGACCTATGACCCAGCCACCGGCGACTATGTCGGACCCGACGGGCACCGCTACACCGAAGGCGATTTGGCGCACCCGCGTGCCAAGAACTGGCAGTCACTGCTGGTGCCGTCACCGTAAGAATGAAGGAGCAGCATGGCCAACGAGCCTGAAATCCCAAATGATGAGCGAGAAGCCAGCCTGTCGGCGGCTCCGGATGAGGTCGGCGAGGCCGTCGAGGAGACCGAGGTTGACGAAACCGAGGCCGACGAGACCGTGCCTGACGAGGAGGACAGCGAACCCTTCGAACGGCCCAC
The DNA here is from genome assembly GCA_032162485.1 of Mycobacterium sp. GTDB lineage: Bacteria > Actinomycetota > Actinomycetes > Mycobacteriales > Mycobacteriaceae > Mycobacterium. The sequence continues at coordinate 2,947 of JAVROZ010000468.1, read as the reverse complement.
TCGCCGTCGGGTTCGTAACCCGCTCGGACAGCTTTCACCGGTAGGACGGGCGCTGGTGGCAAGCGGACTCGTCGTGGCCACACTGACCGGATTGACGGGGTGGTTGGGATACCGCGCGTACCAACAGCATGAAGCCCAGGCCCAGCGCGATTTGTTCTTGCAGACCGCGCGCCAGGGCGCGGTGAACCTCACCACGATCAACTACACCGAGATCGAGACCGACGTGCAGCGGATCCTCGATTTGGCCACCGGGGCATTCCGGGACGATTTCGAGCATCGGTCCAAGCCGTTCATCGAGTTGGTCAAGGCGGCGCAGTCGAAGTCAGAAGGCACGGTTACCGATGCCGGACTGGAATCGCAGCATGGTGACTCGGCCCAGATACTGGTGGCGGTCGCGGTGAAGTCGCGCACCGCTGCCGGCGAGGAGGCGCCGCGGGAATGGCGCATGAAGATTGAGGTCAAGTCGGTCGGCGACGAAGCCAGGATGTCGAATGTGGTGTTCGTGCCATGACGACACTCAACGAGGGCACCGTTACCGCAACGCGCGACCAGGAAACAGCCGATGCTGACGAAACAGAATTCGAGAGCATGTCGCGGGATATAGAGCCGACCACCGAAGATGGGGTGGCGCAAGAGGAATCAGAAGTCGTCGAGCCCGACGAGCTCGATGAGGACGATGACGCGGATGACGAGGATGAGTCCGAAGCAGTCGAGGAGAGGTCCCCGATCGCCTGGTCGCGGGTGTTGGCATTCGGTGTGCTGCCTGCCATTGCGTTGCTGCTGGCGTTGACGGCGGGTTACTTCAAATGGCTCGATGTGTCCGGGACTGAAGCCGTGTTGGCCCGCACCGAATCCATGCGGGTAGCCAGCGAAGACGCGGTCGCGTTGTTGTCCTACACTCCCGAATCGGCGGATAAGGATCTCAACGCGGCGCGCGAACGGCTGACCGGCGAGTTCAAGGACGCGTATACCGCACTGACCCGCCAGGTCGTCATTCCGGGAGCAAAAGAAAAGCGGATTGCTGCCGTGGCGAAAGTCAATGCGGCAGCATCGGTATCGGCAACCGCAAGCCACGCCGTCGTGCTGTTGTACGTCAACCAGACCGTGACCGTCGGCGACGGCGGTACGCCCACCGATACGCAACCTGTAGTTCGGGTCACCCTGGAGAAAGTCGACGGCCGATGGCTGGTCTCGCATTTCGACCCGGTGTGACCACGGGCGCCGCTTGGCTGTCTGTCACTGTGATCCTCACGGCGGCAGGGACGTTGGCTGCGCCGGCCGCTCACGCCGATAACAAGCGGCTCAACGATGCCGTCGTCTCCGGCGTCTACACGGTTCAACATCAGGCCGGGTGCACCAACGATGTTGCCATGAACAACTCGTTGTACCTCGCCGCCCAATGGCACGCCGATGACATGCTGAACAACCGAAACATCAACGACGACATCGGGTCTGATGGTTCGACACCGCAGGACCGAGCCAACGCCGCCGGCTTCCGCGGCAAGGTCGCCGAGACCATAGCAATCAACCCGGCGCTGGCCATGAGCAGCCTCGAGGTGTTCAACCAATGGTTTGACAACCCGGATTACCTCGCCATCATGCGCGACTGCGCCAATACCGCCATGGGCGTCTGGTCCGATAACAGCCTGAACCGGACAGTGGTGGTTGCCCTTTACGGTCAGCCGGCCCCGCGAGGCCGCTGACCCGCTGCCAGGATTAGTTGTAAATGGGCCACCACATGGTTTCTCGGATGGCCTGCGTGACCTCGTCATGGGTCTTGGTGGCCACACCGTCTGCGACCGCAGCGTGATACACGGCTTCGGCGACCGTCACCGATATGTCTCGCAAACCTTGGACGTCGGGCAGTAACGAGTCCCCGGGGGCAGCGGGATTGGCTTGTCGCGCAACGGCCTTCGCCGAAGCGAGCAACATCGTTTGGGTGAGCTGTCGGGCACCGGCGACAATGATGCCTAATCCGATGCCGGGGAACACCAGCACATTGTTGGCTTGTCCGATGGTGTAGGTGGTTCCTTCGTATTCGACGGGTGCGACCGGGCTGCCCGTCGCCACCAGCGCCTTGCCGTTTGACCACTGCACCAGGTCGGCCGGCATGGCTTCCATGCGCGAGGTCGGGTTGGATAGCGGGAAGATCATCGGCCGCTCACACCCTGATGTCATGGGCTCGACAACCTCACGGGTGAACGCGCCCGACACTGCCGAACAGCCCAGCAGCACGCTGGGTGACGCGAGCTTGATGGCGTCGATCAGTCCGACCCGTTCGCCGGCGGCCACGCCAAGTTCGTCGCGGTTCTTCGCATACGGCACCTGGAAGTCACGCAAGTCGTCGATGTCGTCGAACAGCAGCCCCTGTCGGTCGATTGCCCAGATCTGCGATGTGGCCGCCTCGACGCCGGCGCCGTCGGCGACCATCGCGTCGCGGATCTGGTCGGCAACCCCGATGCCCGCGGTTCCCGCGCCGAAGACCACGATGCGCTGTTCCCGCAGCGGGACGCCGCTGACTTTCGCGCCGCCGTAGACCGCGGCCAAGACCACCGCCCCGGTCCCTTGCATGTCGTCGTTGAACACCAGGTAATCGGCGCCGTAAGTCTGCAGGATGTTGCGCGCATTGATCGGTCCGAAGTCCTCGAAGTGCAGGATTGCCTGGGGAAATAGCCGGTGGGCCGTCTCGATGTACTGCCGGATCAAGTCGTCGTATTCGGCACCGCGCCGACGGGCGTGCCTGTTGCCCAGGTAGAACGGGTCCTGCAGCAGCTGTTCGTTGTCGGTGCCGACGTCCAGTGACACCGCGAGGGTGCGCCTGGGATCGATGCCGCCGCCGGCGGTGTAGAGCGCCAGCTTGCCGACCGCTATCTGGATTCCGCCCACACCCCAGTCGCCGATGCCGAGGATCGCTTCGGCGTCGGTGCATACGATCAGGTCGATGTCG
>JAVROZ010000467.1:0-4572 GCA_032162485.1 Mycobacterium sp. | reverse complement strand
GGTGTCGTTCATGCCGCCGTCTTCGGTGTCGTGGATCAACTGGGTGAGCATGTCGGTGCCGGAGGTGTCCGTCCGTCGTTCGGCGATGTGTGCGTTGAGGTAGGTGAAGAGCTCCAGTGCGTAGGTCAGCACCTCGGGCGTCGGCTCCCCGCTACCGGGGTCGGTGAACTGCAGGATCGCGTCCTTCCAATGCACCAACCTGTCCCGGTCCGCCATCGGCAGCCCGAACAGCGTCAGGAACACCTGCGATGGGAAAGGCGTCGCGAGGTCGGCCATCACCTCACACTCGCCCTTCGCCACGATGGCGTCGATCAACTCGGCCGCCTGTCGACGCAACTCGGGCTCGCGCTCGGCCATCTTCTTCGGGCTGAAGAATGGGTCCAGCATGCGACGGAACCGCGTGTGATCCGGTGGATCGATGGCGATCGGAACAAGCGGAACCGGGCTGCCCAGCCGGTCGAAAGCCCGCGCCGAGGAGAAGACCTCGGGCTTCTTCGCCGCGAACTCGACCGCCGAGGCACTGGTCAGCACGATCTCCTCGCCGGAGGTCACCGCCTCGCCCGCCTCACGCAGCTCCCGCCAGGCGCGGGTCCGATCCGTCGCGAAGGGCAGGTCGTTGATGTTCACAGTCCCGTTCAAGGCTGTCTCGGTCATATCCGGGGAATCCCTTTCCCGCCGCAGGCGATTACGTCACTATGACAGTGGACTGTCATAACTGGCGAGTATCGTCTCCGGGACAACGGGTGTCAACGACGCTCTGGTTGTATGGTCTTCAGCGACGGTGCGGGCCGAGGAGGATGAGCGATGGCGCGGGGCGACCGTTCGCCGCGGAGCGAACACGCGGACAACAGGCGGACGGCCTTGCTGGAGGCCGCCTTAAATCTGTTCAGCGCCAACGGGTATGAGCAGACGACGACGGATGAGATCGCTGATGCCGCCGGAGTGTCACCGCGCACCTTCTTTCGCTACTTCCCGACCAAAGAATCGGTGCTCTTCTCCGGCGAATATGGCTTCGTCCACGCGTTCAGCGGGGTCTTCCTGGCCCAGAACGACAGGTTGTCGGATTTCGAGGCGATGGCCGACTCCTTCGCGCTACTGGCCCCCGGCCTGAAACGCATTCGCAGGCGGATCGCGCAGTATCGCGACGCAGTCGCCTCGTCTTTCGTGTTGCAGGGTCGTGAGCGGCAGAATCACCAGGCCAACGCCGACACCATCGCGAAGGTGATCGCCGAACGGCGCCGACTGGCGTCGCCCGACGATGAGTGCCGGCTGCTGGCGGCGATCGGAATGCTGCTGCTCGAGCGCGCCATAAACCGATGGTTGTCGGCGCCGAATCGCGCGCTGGACGACTTGATTCGGCAGGAGTTCGCCGCGCTGCCGTCGGTATTGAAGTAGCTCGCTACGGGTCGTTGAACCGAGTGCCGGCCGGGCACGGCCGCGGCGTGGCGGGTCCGCAGAACTGCGTGCGCAAGTAGGTCGGATACGTCTTGGTAGGGCCGGCGTACAGGCCGGCCAGGTTGACCGGAAGGTCATAAGCCAGGATTGCCACCACATGCAGGAAACCCGTGACGGCCAGCACCCGTAGCAGCGACTTCGCCGTGGTGCCCCACCGCAATGATTCGACGCCGGCCTCGACCCGGATCTGCCCTTTGCTGTTGCGGAAGAACATCAGCGCGCCACTGGAACTGAGTACCAGCGACCACAGCACCGGCCCATACAACGGGACCTGGACCGTCTGCCCGGCCCAGAGTGTGAGAGCCGGGATCGACGCCGGATACCCGAGCAGGCCGGTGTGCAGCGCGATGATCTCCAGCGGGAACTCAATGACGTAGACGGCCAGCCAGCCGCAGCAGAAGGTGCGGACCGGCCCCAACGTCGGCCAGCGCCGCCGGGCCCTTCCCATCACCCAGCGGGCCAGCGACCCCATGGCCAGCGGCATCCAGATGTAGATCATGCCGATCATCAGCACCGGCTCAGCCATCAACCGCCCGTCCGGGCTCTGCCAGCCAGGGATGTTCTCGGTCCAGTTCCCGAAATTGACCAATCCGGCGTTGTAGAAAAGCACGGGTTGGAACCAGTTGATCAGCGGATCGTGCCACCACGCGATCGCCGAGCCGATCACGATCGCCGCTTCGACGCACAGTTGCCGCTCGCGCAGGCTCTTTCGAACCACATACACGATGGCAACGAGAGCAAGTACCGGACAGGCGATCTGGAAGACTGTCATCGCCAATCGGGTCAACCCGGGTATCGGGTCGGGCCCGGGGTCGACCGGCGTCGCATTCCCAGAGAGAATCCACGCTAGATATACGTAACCGGCGGCGGCCATGCAGAGCGCTCCGACGCTCGACCAGAAGAGCACTGGCCGAAGGGTTTTGATCTCGGCAGGCGCCGGCGAAGGCGATGGTGGTGCTGAATCCGCGACGCGAACCGAGCTCTCGAGGTCTGTCACTGTGAGGCCTCCCTTGGCGTTTCCCGCAATCTTCAAAAATGGCAGTTCACTGTCATACTGTCAACAGGGCTGGCGTTGTCTGACGTTAACGTCACTTGTGTACACCTGAATTGCTTGTCCGACTCTGATGTATATATGCAGTTCAACGGTATTTTTCGGCCGCAATAAACTCGCCCTTGCGATCTTGGAGTGTTGTCAATTTCTGACGGTAGTGCGAAACTTTGGGTAGTAACCGCGATCACAGTTCGCACGCCAACGCACGAACAAGGAATCGAGGACGGGATTTTGACCACCGACGCACTGCCCACGGTGTCCACCGACGACCTTCCGATGCCGGAGGCCCGCGACGACGCCTGGCATCAGATGGACGAGCACCCGCTTGTCGAAGTGGAGGACGGCTACGCGGCCACGCATCGAGACGTAATCGAGCTCATCCTCAAGAACCCATCGGCATTCTCGTCGAAGCGGGCATTCGATGTGCTCGCCAGCCCAGTCCCGTTGGTGCCCATCGCGTTCGACCCGCCCGAGCAGACGCGATACCGTCGCATCCTGCAGCCGTTCTTCAGCCCCCGCGTGATCAAGCCCCTCGAACCCGATCTGCGCAAGCAGGTCGGCGACATCCTCGAGCCGATCGTGCAGCGCGGCGAGTGCGACTTCATCGCAGAGGTCGCCGCCGTGTTCCCCATCCAGGTATTCCTCACCTTGTTCGGGCTGCCACTCGACATGCGCGACCAGTTCATCGAATGGAAGAACGCCGTCCTGAACCTCAGCGCGGCAGCAGGCCAGACGTCGATCGACGAAGCGGCCCAGGAAGGCATGAAGAAGGCACTCGAACTGTTCACATACCTTTCCGAGCTGATCCAGAAACGCCGCGGCGCCCCGGGTGACGACGTGCTCAGCCAGGTGCTGAGCATCGAGCCTCCCGACGACCTGTCCGACGAAGAGGCCATCGGCCTGTGCTTCCTGTTCGTGCTTGCCGGCCTGGACACGGTGATGGATGCGTTGGGATTCGGGATGCAGCGCCTCGCCGAAAACCCGGACAGGCGCCGGGAGATCGTGGACGACCCATCGCTCGTACCGGCCGCCATGGAAGAGTTGCTGCGGCTGGACCCCCCGGCGCCGTTCATTCCCCGGGTGAGCACCGAGGAGGTTACGGTGGCCGGGCACTCTCTGCCGGAGGGCAGTCGGATCACCAGCTACCTGGCCGTCGCGAATCGTGACGAGGGTATGTTCCCCAACCCCTACGAGATCGACTTCCACCGCGCCGACAACCGGCACGTCAGCTTTGGCATGGGCGTGCATCGTTGCCTCGGCTCACACCTGGCACGGTTGGAGATGCAGGTCCTCTACGAGGAATGGCACAAGCGGATCCCGAATTACCACATAACGCCGGGAACGACACCGCGGGTGCACTGGCCACGGGGCACGGTCGGCTTGGACTCCCTCCACTTGACGATCGATGCAGACGGTGACACATGAGAGCAACGGTAGATTCCGCCAAATGCATGGGCCACGGCATGTGTTACTCGTTGGCGCCCAATGTCTTCGCAGACGACGACGAGGGATACGGCCAAGTGATAGGGGACGGTGAGGTAGCACCCGCACAGGCGGACGAAGCACGCAACGGTGCCGCCAACTGCCCTGAGGGCGCAATATCCGTGACGGGCTGACTTCGATGACTTCGGGTCGGCTGGTGGTCTGCGCGAGCCACAGCCCCGGCAAGGAGCGCGACGTCGAGAAGGTATTCGGGCCTGTATTCCGCTCGGCCCTGGCGACGGCTGCAGATACAGTGAGCAGCTTCGACCCCGACATCGTCATCGTGTTCGGCGGCGATCACCGTCGCGCATTCACCACCGTGGTACCCACGTTCGGGGTGGCACTGTCGGCTTCGATCATCTCCGAAGGCGGCCATCCCGCCGGCGAATTGGCAGTGCCCTCGACGTTGGCACGTGCGCTGTGCGAGCACTTGCTCAGTGCTGCCTTCGACGTCGCGGTGTGTCGTGACGTCAAACTGGATCACGCCTTCGCGCAGCCGATTCGGGATTTATTGGGCACATTGGCTGCCAAACCCGTCATCCCGATCGCGGTGAACTGTGCGACCGCCCCGCTGCCGACCGGTC
>JAVROZ010000466.1:0-4155 GCA_032162485.1 Mycobacterium sp. | reverse complement strand
CCGCGTTTGACGAAGGACTCTGCGAAATAAGCGTTTTCAGTCGCGATCACCAAGTCGGAGGCGTATACCAGATGCGCGCCCAACCCGGTCGCGGCGCCATGCACCGCCGCGATTACCGGCTTATTGCAGTCCAGCACGGCGGCCACCAACTTCTGGGCGCCGTTCATAATGCGCCGCATCGGTTCCAGCGGCCGCTTCTCGCCCTGCGCACGTCGCTCAGCGAGCGACGCCACGTCGGCGCCGGAGCAAAAGTGCTTGCCATTGGCGCGCAACGCCACCACGCGCACCTTCTCGTCGCCGTCGGCGAAGGACAGTAGAGCGATGAGCGCGTCGCGGTCGTCGGGCCGCACCGCGTTGGCGGCTTCCGGCCGGTTGAGGGTAATCGTCATGACTCCGTCCGCGACGTCGGACAGTACCGCTGCCTGTGTGCTCATGGTGTGTAGGTTGCCTCGAGGTGTTTGATGCCGTTGACGAAGTTCGACCTCAGCATGACCGGCTCACCAACCGCCGTGATGTCCGGGTACCGCGCATAGAGCATCTCGAAGGCCACGTTCAACTCGAGTCGGGCCAGATGGGCACCCAGGCAGAAGTGTGGGCCCGGACCGCCGAAGGCGATGTGGTTGTTGGGTTTCCGTGTGATGTCGAAGGTTTCGGGCTGGTCGAAGGCTGCGGGATCGCGATTGGCGGCGGGGTACCAGACGACGACCTTGTCGCCCGCGTTGAACGTGTGGGTGACCTCACCGTCCGCGTCGGTTAGCGTCACCCCGTCGCGGGTCACGGTGCGGCGCATGTGGATAACTGGACTCGCGTAGCGCAGGATCTCCTCGATCGCTGTCGGAGCCAACTCCTCGTAGTTCGCCAGCAGCCGGTCGCGCTGTTCGGTATTCGCGCTCAGGATCAGCAGTCCGTGGGTGAGGGCGTTGCGCGTCGTCTCGTTGCCCGCGCCTATCAGCAAGATGAAGAACTTGGCCAACTCCTGCGGGGTCAGGTTCTCTTCGTCCGAGGTGACCAGCTTGCTGATCACATCGTCACGGGGATTGGCGATGCGATCTTCGGCGATGCCCCGAAGAAGTTCGATCAGCCGTTCGCTCGTCTCGCTCACCGCCTTCTCGATACCGCTCACGGTCTGGTCGGGTACGTACTCCGGGTCGGATGCGCCGAGCACGACGTTCGTCGCCCGCAGGATGAACTGCTCGTGCTCGCGTGGCACACCGAGCATGTTGTCGATGATGCGCAGCGGCAACAGCGTGGCGAACGAGGAAACGAAGTCACACTGGCCCGAGCGTGGCATCTCCTCGAGAATCTCGGCGGTGGTGTCCCGCACCTGGTCGCGGAGTTCGGACAGGATGCGGGGACTGAATCCTCTTGAGACGATCTTGCGGAGCCGCTGGTGTTCGGGATCGTCCATGTCGATGATCGAGCCGCGGTATTCCCGCATCTCGGCGGTCTGGTCGAAGATCTGGGTGCCCTGACCGGAACCGAAGTCGGCGGGGCGGCGGCTGATGGCAGTGACGTCGCGGTGCGATCCGACCGCCCAGAATCCACGGACTCGCGCAGAGTCGGGCCGATTGGTGCGAACGAAGACCGGGCCCCCGGCGTCGCGCAGGCGCCGGTAGAGCTCTGCACGGTCGCCGGGCCGCTCCTGCCACCATCGCAGGTCGATCAACGGCGCAAAGTGCTGCTCGTCGATGTTAGTCGCGCTCACAACATCCGATTCTGGCACTCATGTCACTTTTAGGCAATGTTGGGGGACCGGCCGATACAGTCGGATGCAGCTCGATCGCACCCTTGAACAACCAAGTCATCTAACGTTAGTGTCACTAGTGGGGCCGGTCCCGCGGAACCGGACCGCCCTTCAAACTGAGGAGGGCACATGACGTTGCGGGTCGGCATCATCGGCGTGGGCTGGGGTGCACATGTGCAGGTACCCGGCTTCCGGGCGGCCAAGGGCTTCGAGCCCGTCGCACTCTGTGCGCGCACCCCAGAGCGTCTCGAACGGGTGGCCACCAAGCTGGGCATCGAAGAAACCTCCACCGATTGGCAGTCGTTTGTCACCCGCGACGATCTCGACGTCATTTCGGTCGCGACGCCCACCGTGCTTCACCGTGACATGACGCTGGCCGCGCTCGCTGCGGGCAAGCCCGTGCTCTGCGAGAAGCCACTCGCGGGTGACGTCGACGCTGCTCGCGAGTTGGTGCGCGCCGCCGCCGAGGCCGACGTGCCCACCGCGTGCTGCTTCGAGAACCGTTGGAACCCCGACTGGTTGGCCGTTGCGGACCGGGTGCGCTCGGGTTTCCTTGGCACCCACTACCTCGCACGGGTCAGCCGCAGCGCGTCCTACTGGCATCCGAGCCATCCCCTTCAGGCCCAGTGGATGTACGACCGCGAGCAGGGCGGGGGATATCTCGCAGGCATGCTGGTGCACGATCTCGACTTCCTGTGCAGCCTGCTCGGTCGCCCCGCGTCGGTCTGCGCGGAGGTGCGCACCAGCGACCCCGTCCGCGAACTACCCGACGGCGCGACCCTCAACGTCACCGCCGACGACACCGCGGCCCTGCTGATGCGCATGGAGTCCGGGGTCACCGTCGTCTTGAGCCTGTCAGTGATGGGAGCCCACGCCGATCACTACCGCCTGGAACTGTTCGGCTCCGCCGGCACCATCATCGGCGACGGCGATTTGCGTTCCGCGGCATACAGTCTCGGCGCAGCCAGCGACGACGGGCTGAGCCCGCTGACGGTCGACGAGCGCGAGCCCGCGCACCCCGAACGGCTGCCCGGTGGATTGGCGGGCCAAGCAAGCCGCGCGATGGCGCTGATGCTGCAGGATTGGTTGCCCGCCTTCGATGGCGCGCCGACCGCCGCAGCCACCTTCGAGGACGGGCTGTTGTCGCTCGCGGTGATTGACGCCGCGCACCGGTCGTCCGAGGGTGGCGGCTGGGAAACGGTGGAGCTGTGATGAGCCGCATGTCACCGTCGACAGCCGAGGTCGAAGACAGGGTTCGAATCCTCAGCTTGGTCAGCGGAGCTGTATCGAGAGTTCTACACCTGGGCGGGAATCGAGGTCGGGTGACCACGGATCTACCGGCGAAAGGGAATAGCCCATGAGGGGTGGACCATCGATCAAGCACCTCGACGAAGTACCGGCCGAGGAGATGCTGCGTTACGAGTTCTCAGACGGACGCACGGCGTCGATCTGGGAGAAGTGGATCGAACTGTCGCCCCGCTACTTCGCTTTCTGGAACAGGTGGGATCCAGGCGCCATCTCCTCGCAGCATGGTCATACGGGCGACCACAGCAACTTCATCCTGGCCGGCGAACTCCGTTGTGGCGACGTAGTGGCGCGTGCGGGAACGCACATCATGCTCGAGTGGGGTGATGTGTTCGGCCCCTGGGAAGCTGGGCCTCAAGGGTGCGAGCTCTATGGCTTCATCGCCGGCGAGGGGCAACCGTTCAGCGGAGACCCCGCACCCTTCGAAGCGTTGCTGGCTGCGCGCGGCGCCCGATCGATACCGCTGCCCATGCCAAAGCACCTGCCGCCGTGGATACTTGCCAAACTGGGCAATTCATTCACCTCGTCGGTCACCCGGTGGGAGCCTTCGGCTTGACCCGCGTGAGGATCCTGCCAGCCGTAGGACGGCTAGCCGATCAGCCGATCGTCGAGTTGGTAGGCAGGTGCCGGTTTGCCGAGCGTTCCGAAGGTCGAGGCGATGAGCTTGCCTTGCAGCGCCGAGGACGGGTGAAGCGCTGGCTCAGTCGAGCGACGACTCGGTGGGCGGATAGATCAGCACGCCCCGGATGTTGGCCCCTGCGTGCATGTCGGCGTAGCCATCGTTGACCTTCTCCAGCGGGTACGTGCGAGTGACCATGGCGTCGAGGTCCACCTGCCCGGCGCTGAAGAGCTCGAGGATCTTGGGGATGTCCGCCCGCGGATTGCCTGAGCCGTAGAGGGTTCCGATGATCTGCTTCTCGGTCAGAGTCAGATCCATCAAATTGGCCCGGACCTCGCGCTCCAGCATCGGGTGGATGTTGGTGACCACCAGCTTGCCCCGCTTGGCTGTCATCGCCAGAGCCTGGCCGACCAGCTGGCCGTCGCCGACGCCCATCGCGCAGATGAACTTGTCCACCCCGCGGTTCCACGTGGCTTCGGCGACAACG
>JAVROZ010000465.1:0-3196 GCA_032162485.1 Mycobacterium sp. | reverse complement strand
GCGGGGTTGGCCGCGCGCGAAACCGTGAACTCGAGGGGGCCACTGGTCATGGGCCCGATTCTATAACCGCGGTCGAACGGTTTTCGGCCAGCGAGGGGGCAGGCTAACGCGTCTTCAGCTCGACGAAAGGAGGACGCACCACTTCACATTCGACCGCGCGGCCCCGGACGTCGACGGTGATTTGCTGGCCATCCTGGACCCCGGCGTCGGCGTCGATCAGCGCGAGCGCGATGCCTAGCTGCAACGTCGGCGAGAACGTTCCCGACGTGGTGGTCCCGACGGGGTTGTCGCCGTCCAGCACGGTCAGTCCCGGCCGCAGCACGCCGCGGCCGACCATCCGCAGTCCCCACAGCAACCGCCGCGGGCCGGTTTGCTTCTCGGCCAGCAGCGCGTCGCGGCCGAAGAATGCGTCCTTCTTCCAGCCAATCGCCCAGCCGCACCGGGCCTGCAGAGGCGAGATGTCCAGCGCAAGTTCGTGGCCGTGCAGCGGGTAACCCATCTCGGTGCGCAGCGTGTCGCGCGCACCCAGACCGGCCGGCTGGCCACCGGCGTCCGCGACCGCGGCCACCAGGGCGTCGAACACAACTCCCGCGCTCTCCCACGGCGGGAGTAGTTCGTATCCGTGCTCGCCGGTGTAGCCGGTGCGGCAGACCCGCACCGGCACATCGGCATACGCGGCATCCGCGTAGCCCATGTAATCCATGTCGGTCGGTAGCCCCAGTGCGGTCAGCACCTCGGTCGATCGCGGCCCCTGCACCGCGAGCACCGCGTAGTCGCGATGCAGGTTGGTGACGGTGAGGTCGGCGGGCGCGGCCGCTTGTAGCGCCGCCACCACGGCGGCGGTGTTGGCGGCGTTGGGCACCAGGAAGATCTCGTCATCATCGACGTAGTAGGCGATGAGGTCGTCCACGACGCCGCCGGATTCGGTGCAGCACAACGTGTATTGCGCCTTGCCCGGGCGGATGCGGCCCAAGTCGTTGGTGAGCGCGGAGTTGACGAACCGCGCCGCCCCCGGCCCGCTGACCAGCGCCTTGCCCAGGTGGCTGACGTCGAACAGGCCAACGGCATTGCGGGTGGCGTGGTGCTCGCTGACGGTTCCCGCGTACGACACCGGCATCAGCCAGCCGCTGAATTCGGCGAAACTCGCACCCAGCTCGCGGTGACGGTCTTCCAACGGTCCATGCAGTAGCTCGGGGGCTTGGCTCACGGCGTCTCACCCTAATCGAGCACTGCTGCTGGCAGACTTGGGCGGGTGTCCGACTACCTTGACTTCGCAGCACTAGAGGCGGCCGGAATCGCGAACCCGCGCGAACGGGCCGACCTGATCAAATACCTGGACGGACTCGGCTTCACCGTCGAGGACATGGCCGAGGCCGAGCAGCGCGGCCGGCTGTTCGGGCTTGCCGGCGACGTCCTGCAATGGTCGGGGCGCCCGACCTTCACGCTGGCGTCCGCTGGCGAAGAACTCGGGCTATCTGCCGACGACGTCGCGCACGCCTGGGCACTGCTCGGCCTGACCGTTGCCGGTTCCGACGTTCCCTCGTTGAGCCAGGCCGATGTTGACGGACTGAAGACGTGGCTCGCGTTGAAGGGAGTGGTCGGCGAGGACGGCGCAATGGGTTTCCTACGCGTTCTCGGCGCCGCGATGGCCCGGCTCGCCGAGGCCGAGTCGACCATGATCCGCGCGGGGACGCCGGACATCCAGATGACGCACACCCACGACGAATTCGCGACTGCCCAGGCCTACCGCGCAATCGCGGAGTTCATCCCCCGACTCGGCGCTTTGATCGACGTCGTTCACCGCCATCATCTGGCCAGCGCCCGAACCCACTTCGAGGGCGTCATACGCGACACGACGGCAAGTGTGTTGTGCGGCATCGGTTTCGCCGATCTGTCCGGCTTCACTGTGCTGACCCAGGCCCTGACACCTGCGGAGTTGTCGGAGTTGCTCAACGGGTTCGCGGGCGCCGTGTCAGACGTGGTGCATGCCCACGGTGGCCGGGTGGTGAAGTTCATCGGCGACGAGGTGATGTGGGTCAGCGCCTCCCCCGAGCAGCTTGCCAAGGCCGCCGTCGATCTCGTCGAGCATCCTCAGGCACGCGAGGAGGGACTGCAGGTCCGGGCCGGTCTCGCCTATGGCACCGCGCTGGCCATTAACGGGGACTACTTCGGCAACCCGGTCAATCTGGCCGCGCGTCTGGTGGCGGCCGCAGCCCCGGGCCAGATCCTCGCCGATTGCGCGCTGCACGATCAATTGCCGGACTGGCCGACGGTCGCCCATGGCCCCTTGACCCTCAAAGGTTTTGAAGTGCCGGTGCCCGCCTTCGAACTGTGCGGCAGCGAGGACGGAACCGGCGTGGTCCAGACACGCCCCGCCTGCGGCGACTAGGTCTGCCGACTAGGGTGATTGCCCGTGAGCACCGAAGCCGGTTACCAGGCCCCGTCAGTAGCTGTCGCGACATCGCTGCCCAAACGCGGTGTGAGTGCTGCGGTATTGCTGGTGCCGGTCGTCTCTACCGGCGACGAGGACAAGCCGGGAGCGCTGGTCGCCTCCGATGCGTCGTTGTTGCCCGCCGACGCGGTGGCCGACATCGAGACCGGCCTGCGTGCACTGAAGGCCACCGGCGGCACTGAACAAGTGCACCGACTGGTGGTGCCCTCGTTGCCGGTGGCGAGCGTGCTGACCATCGGGCTGGGCAAGTCTCGCGCCGAATGGCCAGCGGACGCCATCCGGCGCGCCGCGGGCGTTGCGGCGCGGTCGCTGAGCGGTACCGAGGCGCTGATCACGACGCTGGCCGCCCTGCCCGGCGACGGCGTCGCCGCGGCCGCCGTCGAGGGTCTGGTCCTGGGCAGTTACCGGTTCAGCGACTTTCGCAGCGCCAAGACGGCGCCCAAAGACGCTGGACTGCGCAAGATCACCGTGCTGTCGACGTCCCAGGACGCCCGGGAGGCCAAGAAGCAGAGCACCCATGGCGCGGCGGTCGCGACAGCCGTCGCCACCGCCCGCGACTTGGTCAACACTCCTCCGAGTCACCTGTTTCCCGCCGAGTTCGCCAAGCGCGCAAAGACTTTGGGCGAGTCCGTTGGCCTCGAGGTTGAGGTGCTCGACGACAAGGCGCTGAAGAAGGCCGGTTACGGCGGTGTCGTCGGGGTCGGTCAGGGGTCGTCGCGGCCGCCGCGCCTGGTGCGGTTGATC